>CAZLKP010000315.1:0-5805 GCA_964560095.1 uncultured Bacteroidia bacterium | reverse complement strand
CGCTTTCAAATGTTCATTCACATCCTTTTGGGTGTTGATCATGGGTTTTTGATTTGCCAAAGGAGAAAGCGGATTGTCTGCAAATGTGATGACCCGTTCTATTCCGTACAGGTCTCTGATCGCATTGACTAGCTTCAACGGATCCACCAAAACTGATGCATCGCCATCCAAAGCAATCGGCCCTATGATCAGGGTCTGAACGTGATCCAGCAATGGATCGATCAGGTATTTCTCCGGTTTCAACTGGTCACCGTCCACGTTGACCAATCCACGCTGGTCACCGGAAAACGCCCGATTGTAGGTGAGGGTATCGCTCAAAAGCGAAGACAAACGCTTGGTCATGGTGCGGGTCTGGGGAATATCCCCCATCGGCGCATGCACCGTAATGGAGCGCTTGAATTTGAAATTATGGACAAAGTCCCGGACAAACATCCGGTCCTGAAGGTTGGTCTCCGAGATAAACAACAGTTTCACAATTCGCGACATTGAGCGTGATAAACAATGTTGGAAGATATCGCGAATTCTCACAAAAGGGAATGACTCTTTCGCATTAATCCTCCTTTTTCGATTGAGAAACAGGCTGCCAAATCGGATTTTCCGGTTCTCTGCCTTCCAGCGTAATCTGAATTAGCAACTCAAACAGCGTCTTTTTATAGTGCCTAGCAGGCCTTCACCTATGCCGGAATGCTGTTATCGGCACCCGGAAACGGTGGTGGTGGTAAGGTCGAATGCCACGAAGGGACTTGTACAGAGTCTTCTGGTTGTGCCAGAACCTGCATCAGCAAACATGCCACAAGAACCCCAAGAAGGGGGGAATGATAATGGTTTTCACGAATTCGATATTTCATAAAGGATTGGAAGAATCGCAGCCTTTTCCAAAGATTCTCCAGCTTCAATCCACCTCATACAAACGTTCGCGCTCATCCAGCCGGATTTTGTATTTGACCGTGATTACAGGCTGCACATGACCACCACGCACCCCGTATCGCCCCAGGCCAAACGTCGAATACCCCAAACCAGGATAATAATAGGCCAATAGGTCAGTTCGGGGTGCCGAATATCCCATTTGCAGCCCCAGGTCCACTTCCCAATAAGTATTGGCATGGATAACATAGCCGATCGTGGCAGATGGGCCCCATGCCCAACCACTGGAGACTTCAGTCTGCCCCCCGCTACCAATGTAGCGGTCTTTATAACTCAGACCTGTGAGGCCAAATTGGACATAAGGAAAATCCTCCCCGGTTTCGGGGTTGAACAGTCGCAGGCCCAGTGAAAGAAATGCCCCTGAATTGGATTGGTGAAAAAAATCTGACAGCAGGATCACCCTAGGTTCCCTTCGATCAATGCGTTGTGTGCGGAAGCCAGTCGCCAAGTGCAGGGACACAGTATTGGTGAGCCGCTGCTCAACATGGATATCCAATGTTCCTATGGCCATCGGCGCGACCTGCACCCCCAGGTGTGTGCTTCTCTGGGCACAAACCAGGAAGGGGAGCGTACATGAAATGGTGCAGATAATCCGGGCGAGTCTCATTTTTACCTGATCTATCGGGGCAATTACAGCGAAAGTCTGTCCATGCAGCAAAACTGTTCCAAACAGAAAACAATCAGGGCTTGATCTTAAAGGTACCAATTATTAGCGGAGGAAATCATCCAGTGTTGGATTACAGATCAAAGTGTGGACAACCGACCAATGGAAGTAAAGAATTTGTATCTTCGGCTCCGGTTTGGGAGAGCGACCTAATTAAACTCTTATTGCCCAATTCCGTACCAACAAGGCTTACACGGCTAATTACGGACAGACGCCAACATGCCTATTATCTGGATCCTGGTTTTTGCGGGAACACTGGTCACCCTGATCATTTCGGCCGACTTTTTCATCAGGGCGGCGGAGAGGGTAGGGCTAGCCCTGGGAGTAGAGCCATTCATCATAGGGGTGACGCTGATTGCCATGGGAACCTCCCTGCCAGAGCTCATCACCTCCATCGTGGCAGTGACATTGGAGGGCGCCTCTACCGAGATAGTTGTGGGCAATGTTGTGGGATCCAACATCACCAATCTCTGTCTAGTATTAGGGGTGGTGGCCGTTGCTTCCGGGCAGATTCGTCTGGAATTTGACTTGATGCGGGTAGATCTGCCCATGCTCATGGGATCAGCATTTGTGCTGATCCTTTCTGTTCAGGATGGCAAGTTTTCCCTTTTTGAGGGGCTGGTTTGTATCGGTGGCATGGCGCTTTACATCACGTATATCTTTATTCAGGGCAAAGAAGATCCCGGAGAAATCAGCCTTGACCCGGCAGCAGAAGTCGATCAGAAAGTTATTTCAAACTACACATTCAGCTGGAAAGAACCCCTGATCCTCATTGCCAGTGCGGCCATCATTTATCTTTCTGCCCGCTTCAATGTGGAATCGATTGTCAGGCTGAGCGAGATTTTTGGCATTGGCGAAGGCTTCATTGCGCTCACGGCCGTTGCCCTTGGCACTTCGCTCCCGGAGTTGGTTGTGTCGATTGTAGCAGTTCGCAGCGGCAACGGAGAAATGGCCATCGGCAATGTGCTCGGATCCAATATTTTCAATGTATTTGCCGTGATGGGAATTCCCCGGCTGTTTGGCAAAATTATTATCGACAACCAATCTCCGGACGGAGGTCTTACTGATCTGGATTTCAGCATTTATTCGATGGGCGCCGCCACGCTGGTGGCGTTTTTTGTCCTGATGGACAAAAAACTTATCCGCTGGGAAGGATGGTTACTTCTGATTCTGTATGTCCTGTTTCTAGGCAACCTGATCGACCTTCAGGGAATCTCCAGCCAATAAATCAGTCGCGCACAGGCCCATAGACCTCGGGCTTGGGTACTTTCACATCTGAAGACACGAGGAATGCGCCTGGAAAAAACTGTCGTGCTTCTCTGAGAAAAATATAGGCTTCTTCCCGGTTCAGAAAATCTCCCAGTCGTACGACATAATTGGGCACAGAATAATCCAGATATCCTGGCACATCGGGGAAGGCACTCATGGCTCTGCGCTTGGCGTTCCAAGCCTGCTGACGCACCGTCCCCGCATACACATGGACCCGATAGCCCGGAAGCATTTCAATCTTACGCTTGAGCTGACGATCCCTGGCCACAAGGGCCTCCAGTCTGGGGCTGGCTTCCACGACTACCTTCTGCCCACCAGAAAATTGGTAGGTAAGATCTGTAGGCTCCATGGTGACTACTGGTTGATCTCCTGCAAACTGAATCGGAAGAGGATCTGGCAGCACAAAATCCACCTCTTCGCGAAAGACACTCACGTCTTCACGCTCATATTTGTAGTACTGATCTTTTCTCTTCTTTTTGTCCTTGTCAGCATCTGCAGGAACAAATGGGAAACCCATGAGAAAAACGAGGAGGGTTGTGAGCAGGTTGGTCATCATTCGGTCAATAAAGTTGAAGCACCTATTCTGGTCGCACCAGCTTCGATGAATGCTTTAGCGGTTTCCCGGCTTCTGATGCCGCCGGAGGCTTTGATTTGGATGTGGTCGGGGAGGTATTCCCGCATTTTTTCCACCTTGTCCCGGTCCGCACCAACGCCTGCAAAGCCTGTGGAAGTTTTCACGAATGTGACGTTGGCTTCTGAACAAATGTCACAAAATTGCTCCACTTCCTCAAACGACAGCAGGCCGCTTTCAATAATCACTTTAGAAACGGCATTTCTCCGTTGACATTGTTGTACAAAGCCTTCAATTTCAGCTTTGGTATGGCGAAGATCCCCCGACCGAAAACGCCCCAGGTTCACCACCATGTCCAGCTCTTCTGCCCCAATGTCGAGCAAGGTGCGGGCCTCCGTCACCTTGATTGAGCTCAAATGCATGCCGTGAGGAAATCCCACCACTGAGCAGAGCTTTACACCACTGCCTGCCAGACGCTCCTTGAGTCCGGGCACATAGCAGGGAGGTACACAAACAGCCGCACAACCAGCTTCCATTGCTTCGTCGCACAACTGGTACACGTCCGAGACCGTAGTCCCTAGCCGAAGCAGCGTATAGTCTAAATATGTCTGTATCGGATTCATCTAAGCGGAAATATACCATAAGCCTGAGAGACTACAAACCTGGCTGTGGACGGACCAGTTTTGTATATTCACCCAATCAAATTACATAACCACCAATACTTATGCGTAACATTCCTTTCTTTGCTTTGGCTGCGCTATTATTCGTTTGGGGCTGTCAAGAATCCGGCTCCAATGGTAGTGCTGATGCAGACACACAATCTGAAGAGGCTTCCGCTCCCAATGAGCCTCGTTCCCCCCGCGACCAGACCATTGAAGATGAGGCGCTCGCCTCACCGGAGTCTGTTATCGGCGACGGAGAATTCTACTACGTTTCTAACGTAGGCCAAAAACTGGAGCCCTCCAACAAAGATGGTGACGGATATATCTCCAAGCTCGACGGCGAAGGAAACATCGTCGAAGCCCGGTTCATGACCGGCCTCGATGCCCCCAAGGGCTCTGCCATCATCAATGGCACTTTCTATGTGGCTGATATCGACCAGGTGAGAATGTATGACATCTCAACCGGCGAGGCCAAAGGCGAGATCGACCTGTCTTCGGAAGAGGTCAACTTTCTGAATGACCTGGTTGAAGGTCCCGACGGAACGCTGTTTGTCTCGGCCACCGACAAAAACCGGATTTTCCAGGTGAATCCCGCCGATGGTTCTGTCTCCCGCCTCGAAACCTCCTCGCCAATCCTCAGTCCCAATGGCCTGTGGTATGAGCCTGGCCCCAAGCACCTCTATGTCGTGACTTACGAAGGCGAAGATGGTAGAGCCATGCGGCTCAACCTCAACCAAAAGCCGGCTCAAATTGAGCTGCTCGACAAGTATCGAGGCTCCCTCGACGGCGTGGTCAAGCTCGGCGACTACCTCCTCGTATCTGACTGGAATACCCAATCGCTTGTGATCCTGGACATCGCCAACGGCGGATCTCTGGTGCAGGAGCACCCCATGCCTATACGCATCCAGGGTCCAGCAGATTTCTACTACGACGACAGCACCGGCGAACTCTGGGTTCCTGGGATGCAGATGAACAAGATATTTGTTAAGACTTCGGCCATCCAATAGGAGACGTATGGACAAGCACGAAAAAGGGTCGCGGCAAGCCGCGACCCTTTTTCGATTGAGGTCGGCAACATCAGTTGCCTTCCAGTGCGTTGGCACCGCCCACGATCTCGAGAATCTCCTTCGTAATTGCCGCCTGACGGGCTTTGTTGTAGGAGATGCGGAGCTCTTTGATAAGGTCTCCGGCATTTTCTGTCGCCTTGTCCATAGCTACCATCCGGGCACCCTGCTCGGAAGCATTAGACTCAAGCACGCCCCGAAACACCTGCAAGCGAAGTGCCTTCGGAATGAGATCTTTCAGAATCTCCTCCCGGCCAGGTTCATAAATGTAGTCAGACTGCAAGCCGTCTTCAATGCCTCCTTCGTCGGTTTCCAGCTCATTCACACTCAGGGGCAGAAGTGGTTCTACCCGACGAATTTGGGCCATGACGTTCTTGAACTCATTGTAGGCCAGGTACACCTTGTCAACCTCTCCGGACAAAAACTTTTCAAACACCAGATCGGTCACTTCGTCCACCTTGTCAAAATCGAGTCCGGTGAAAACATCGAAGTTTTTCCCATTGACGTTGAAGCCTCTTTTACGGAAAAAGTCGTAGCCCCTGCGCCCCATGCAAATGAACTGTACCTTGCCTGTTTCTAGCTTTTCGGCATAATGCGCCTGCAGGTGGGCCATGGTGGCCTTGTTGATGTTCGTATTGAAAGGGCCAGCCA
>CAZLKP010000314.1:4441-5865 GCA_964560095.1 uncultured Bacteroidia bacterium | reverse complement strand
TGGTCTAATACCTCTAACTCAAGTCTCGCTTCTCACCTCTCAAAATCTCAATATCTAATTCCTCAACGGCTTCCCCGTCTGCAGCATGTGCTGGATGCGTTCGAGGGTTTTGCGCTCGCCGCAGAGTGAGAGGAAAGCTTCGCGCTCGATGTCGAGGAGGTATTGCTCGGAGACCACAGCATTGTCGCTGGTGAGGTCACCACCACAGAGGACATAGGCCACCTTGCGGGCAATGAGGGCATCGTGCTTAGAGGCATAATGGCCATACTGCATGCCCGCAATTCCAGCGTACAGGGTGGACAAACCGCTCCGACCCAGCACCTGAACATCTGTGCGAGGGGCTACTGCCGTGTAACCTGCTTCTGCCATGGCCAGCACGGCATCTTTCGCTTCCTTGATCCGAAGGGCTTTGTTGACCACAATTTGATCAGTATTACGAAGAATGTCCATGCCACGGGCTTCGTGTGCGGAAGTCGCGACTTTGGCTGTGGCGATGTTCATCAGGTAATCCTGAATGATCGCTGTGCCAACGGAGCCATTCTGCGTGTAGCGATCAGCCGCGCGCATGGCAAACTCTTTGGTGCCACCACCGCCTGGGATCAGGCCGACTCCAACTTCAACCAAGCCAATGTAGGTCTCAGCCGCAGCAACTGCTTTATCAGCATGAAGGGTAAACTCACAGCCACCCCCCAGGGCCATGGCATGAGGCGCTACCACGACTGGTACAGCGGAAGTCCGGATTTTCATGGAGGTATTCTGGAAAAGGCGAACGGCCATGTTGAGCTCCTCCCATTCTCCCTGAGAAGCCATCATGAGAATCAGCATCAGGTTGGCTCCGACGGAGAAGTTTTCCCCTTCATTGGCGATCACAACCCCGTTGTAGCCATGCTCTTCGGCATAGTCAATGCCGTGGTGAATGGCTTTGAGCACCCCTTCGCCGATGCTGTTCATCTTGGAGTGAAACTCCACATTCAGAACTCCATCACCCAGGTCCACGACAGAAGCATCACTGTTACTCCAGATCGTTTTTTCCTGCTTGATATTCTCGAGGATAATCAGGGATTCCTTGCCAGGTACCGGCTTGTAGGACTTGCTGCTGATGTCATAGTAGTGGGGAACCCCTTTTTCGACCTTGTAGAAGGTGTCATGGCCAGCTTCCAGCATGTCATTCACCCAGGAAGCCACGGTCAGGCCTTCGCCTTCAAAATGGCTGAGTGTTTCTTTGAGCCCGATCATGTCCCACATGGCAAACGGCCCTTTTTCCCAGCCGAATCCAGCTGCGATGGCATCGTCGATCTGGTACAGATGATCGGCGATTTCAGGAATGCGGTGAGAGCAGTAGGCCCAGAGTCCGAGGCTGCTTTTGCGGGTAAATATTCCGCCCACATCCTCTGCGCCATACATGATCTTCATCTTTTTGGCGA
>CAZLKP010000314.1:0-4431 GCA_964560095.1 uncultured Bacteroidia bacterium | reverse complement strand
GACCAGCCCGAGGCTTTCCAGCTTCACCTTCGATTTGGGTCGGTATTCAAGGGTATTCAGATCAAGCGAAAGAATAATCCGGTTTCCATCCTCATCCCTGGTTTTCTTGTAGAATCCCTGACTGGTTTTGTCTCCCAACCACTTGTTCTCCACCATCTTCTGCACATAGTCTGGCACCTGGAAGAGGTCGCGCTGCTCGTCGTCGGGGCAGTTTTCCCGAATGCCATTGACGACATGAACAGTGGTATCGAGGCCTACGAGGTCTGAGAGACGGAAGGTCCCGGTTTTGGGCTTGCCAGTAGCGGGGCCGGTGAGCTTATCGACGGTTTCGATGTCGAGGCCCAGCTCTTTGACGAGCTGGAAGATCTTGGAAATGGCATAGATCCCAACCCGGTTGGCGATAAAGGCGGGTGTGTCTTTGGCTTCTACGGTTTCCTTTCCGAGAAAGAGATCACCGTAGTGCATCAGAAACTCCACCATGCGGGGGTCGGTCTCGGCACCGGGAATGATTTCCAGGAGCCTCAGGTATCGCGGCGGATTAAAGAAATGCGTCCCGCAGAAATGCTTGCGAAAGTCATCGCTTCTACCTTTCACAATCATGTGAATCGGAATGCCGGAGGTATTGGTAGTGACGATGGTTCCGGGCTTGCGAAGTTCATCCACCTGCTCAAATACTTTCTGCTTGATGTCGAGGCGTTCCACAACGGCTTCAATGATCCAGTCGCATTCTGCGATGTTGGCAAAGTCATCGTCAAAATTACCGGTGGTAATGCGCTTGGCGGCATCTTTTTCGTAAAGGGCAGCGGGCTTGCCTTTGATGGCAGCGGTGAGGGCATCATTGACAAGGCGGTTTTTCACCTTCTTGTCGTCCAGACTCAGGCCGGCGGCCTGTTCTTTGGCGGTGAGTTCACGGGGCACGATGTCGAGCAGCAGCACTTCTACGCCAATATTGGCGAAGTGGCAGGCGATTCGCGAGCCCATGACTCCGGACCCGAGCACGGCGATCTTTTTGATGGATCGGTGCCAGCGGGCGGGGGCGCTAGTTTGTTCAGCTACCTGCATGGTCATAGGAGTTAATCACTTCGTGAATGTTGTCTATGACCCGGAAAAACGTCTTGAGGTCTTCCGGGGCGATTCGTTGATAGAGAGCTTTATTGAAATTGATCACAACTTCCTTGGTTATGGCCTTGGCCTGCTCGCCTTCGGGTGTGAGAAAGATCCTCACGACCCTCCGGTCGATGGGGTCGGGCTGTCGGTGGACGAGGCCACGCTCTTCGAGCCGGGCGAGCATCCGGGTAAGGCTTCTTGATTCCATCCCCATCAGGGGAGCGATCTTGGTCGCTGGTGTGCCGTTTTTCTCATCAATGTGCAGCAAGACAAAGCCGATGTTGGTGGTAATGCCGAATTCAGCAGCTTTGCTGTTGTACATTCTGGAGATAGCCAGCCACGCGACCTTGATATCAAAATCAATGGCCCGTTTTTTTTCCTGAATGTTTACGTCCACGGGATCAAATAGAAGTGATTTCTGCCTACTGAGGGCAAAAAATGTTATGCAAGCATACAATTTTACCGAACTAAGCGACCAAAATCAAGGGCTATTCCGATGCAGCTCACAGGAATTTCTTCCCAAGACTCCCTCCCTGAGCGATGTGGATAACCCCGTGGAAAACATGTGCATAACTATCCGCGCCTGTGGAAAAGAGGGGTTAAGGGTTGGTCGCGAGTAGTCTATTGGCCGACATCTATCCAATGTTACCCCGGTCAAGGCATCACTTTTCAGGATCTGATCGTTACGTAATTTGGTGATTTTCTGAGCAGAATAAACGATCAGCTTGTATATTCGTCTTATATCAGAGATCCATCTTACCATCGCCCTAACCGATACAGGACTTATGCGTTCCCTGATCCAGCCTCGTTTATTGCTGATCCTCATCGTGCTTCTGATGTCCTGCCGGCCCGACCCCGTCGAGCCGGAATTGTATGAGGTGCCCGAAGTCATTCAGCCTTACATCGAATCCTTTGAAATGGAGGCGGCCAAAAGAGGTATAGATCTGGATGTCACCAATCTCCGCGTCGAATTTGAAGGGGATCTTCAGGACGGCACTGCTGCAGGACTCTGTACCTTCGCCAGTGTCTCCAATCCCACGCCGCATATTCGCCTGGATACCAACTCCTTCAACTGGCAAAACAATCTGTTCCACCGCGAAATCCTGGTTTTTCACGAGCTGGGGCACTGTGTGCTCAATCGCCTGCACAAGGATAACTTTCTGCCCAATGGCAACATCGCCTCCATGATGAGATCCACTGGCGAGCAGGTTTATGGCGGCTTACTCAACAGCTTCAAACGAGACTATTATCTCGACGAGCTATTTGATGAGAACACGCCCCTGCCGGACTGGGCAGCAAATCCACCGGCCTATAACTCGGCCAGTATTGGTCAGGCCATCTTTATGGATGAGTTTATCAACAACGCTAACGGATGGCCACTGGGCAACAGTGTCAACAGCCGGACAGCCATCCAGGGCGGTCAGTTTATCTTTGAATCCAAGTCCGAAACCCAGGCCTTTTTCCTCACCAAAACCGTCTTGATCGATACCGACAAAGACTTCGAGATCGAAGCTCAGATTAAGATCTCATCTGGTGAGCGCCCGGCCATGATCCAGTGGGGCGGAAATGGCGGCGACGATTTATATTTCTTTGGCTTTGCCAACGACAGCTCCATCCTGGCCGGCAACTGGCAGGAAGGCCTGGTGATGGCCACTGAAAGCAATCAGGTTCAGCCCAACGATTTCAACACCCTTACCATCCGCAAAGTCGGCGAATTGTACCACATCTACCTCAATGGTGAATATGTGGAGGTCTTCGAGTTCGAGCCCTTTTTCGGCAACAAGATCTCCTTCTATGTGGGCCAGCAGACCACCATGCAGGTGGAGTATCTGAGGATCCGGGAATTACTCTGAGAAGCGAGACCGTCTGCCTCAGGTAGGCTGCGAGAGGCGAATAGGAAAACCGGTTTGCAGCAGATACTGAGGGAGCCAGGAACCATATCGCCTTCTGTGTGGAGAATACCTGTGCCCGGAGCACATGATGAAAAGGAAAATTCTGAGGACTGGAGGCAGTTGATTTAGAAATTTATTCACCCATGCGGTTGCTTCTCCTATTCCTCCTCCTGTCCCTGTTTTCCTGCGATCTCCAGCCCACAGATCTGGATCCATCCAATCCAGACCTTGAACGCCAGCTCACCTACCTGGCGCTCGGCGACTCTTACACCATCGGTACCAGCGTGGAAGAAGTCGACCGCTGGCCCATGCAGTTAGCGGCCCGGCTGCGTGACAATAGCATCGACATCGCCAATCCCGACATCATTGCCCGGGCCGGCTGGAGTACTGATCAGTTGATTGCTGCCATTGATGCAGCCGAAGAGCTGGACTCTGTCTATGATCTGGTATCGCTGGCCATCGGGGTGAATAATCAATTCCGGGGCAATCCGTTGAGCCAATATCGCCGTGAGTTACCCTTGCTGCTGACCAGCGCAATTGCCTTGTCAGGCGAGGACAAAGAGCGGGTGTTTATGATTTCCATCCCAGATTATGGTCTTACGCCCTTTGGCCAGTCCCACAATCCACAGCAGATTGCCGAGGAAATTGACATCTACAATGCGTTGGCCGACAGCATCTGTCGGGCTATGCAGATCGCGTTTTATGATATCACGAAGGTTTCCCGTCAGTACGGGACAGATCCGACCTATATCGCTCCGGACAATTTGCATCCAAACAGCAGGATGTATGCTGCCTGGGTAGAAGAAATTTATGAGCCAGTGAGGGCAAAGGTCGATTAGTCTTACTCGCACACGACTTCTCCGGTTGCCACGATCTCCGGGCTCACAAAGGGAATGCCCAAATTCATCCCTCTGAGAATCAGCAGAATGCCAAATATAACTGTAAAGCCGGTGAGGATGGGCTGAAAGTTCTTGCTGAGCCTCGGGGAAATCATTCCACCCAAGAGCGACATCGCCAGCATGGCTGGGAAGGTGCCCAGCCCAAACAGCGCCATGTAGCCGGCAGCCTCATACATGCCACCAGTGCTCAATGCTCCTGCTAGCGCCAGATAGACCATTCCGCATGGTAGCAGGCCATTGAGCAGGCCCACCTGAAATAAGGAGTGCGGTCGCCCTTCTTTCATTAATCTTCCCAGTTGCTTACGCAGCCAGAACAGAGCCTGATCCATGCCTTTCACCCGCACCACTTTGGACTCCAGGTTGAGCTGGGTCATGGCCAGCAACAACAAAAAGATCCCCAACACAATCGACAAGCCCTGCTGCCAGCCTGCCAGGCTCAGTCCGCGACCAAAGGTCCCGATCACCAGCCCCAGGATGCTGTAGGTCGACCCCCGGCCCAGGTTATAGAGCACCCGCCCCGGCATAAGCCGCTG
>CAZLKP010000313.1:0-5882 GCA_964560095.1 uncultured Bacteroidia bacterium | reverse complement strand
GGGCCACTGGCTGGGCCTTCGCCATGTCTGGGGAGATGGGCCATGCGGCGTGGATGACTTCGTGCCAGACACCCCTGATGCTGATGGACCGCATTTCGGCTGCCCTCAGGGTGCTTTGGATTGCCGAGGTGGGCTGGCCATGATTCAGAATTACATGGATTATTCAGACGATGCATGTATGAACATGTTCACAGAGGATCAGAAAGAACGGATGCGGACTGTCTTGAAAAATAGCCCCCGGCGATCTAGCTTGATGGAATCCAGGGTTTGTGTACCACCGATTTCTCCTCCTGAACCTGCTTTTTCAGCCAATACCATCCAAGGCTGTGCCCCGCTGGATGTTTCTTTCTTTGATCAGTCTGAAGGAAAAGAATTATCTTGGCAGTGGAGCTTCCCTGGTGGACGCCCTTCGACGTCCAATAAAGCCAATCCCGAAGTCTCCTACCGCGAGCCCGGCACCTACAGTGTTTCTCTCCGGGTGAGCAATCCGGCGGGAAACAGGTCGGTGACAAGAGAGGGCTTCATCACAGTGACTGCCGCTGGGAATCCTTTGCCTTACCTGGCCGATTTTGAACCCAATACCCCCACAGCCACTGCCGGATACTTTCTGGAAAACAGAGACAATGATTACACCTGGAGAATCACTGAACGTATTGGTGGAAAGGGCACCAGTGCCCAGTCTCTGACCATCAACAACTTCGATAACAAGCTGGTGAACAGCGCCGACTGGTTTGTGCTACCGGTTCTGGACTTTTCTGGCGAAAGGTCTCCTGAGCTCAGTTTCGACCTTTCGTATGCGATGTTTAACGAACGATTTTCCGATTCCCTGGCCATATTCGTGGCAACCGGATGCGGCACGCTTTTCAGAAATATCTATTGCAAAGGGGGCAATCAACTCTCAACCACCGGGGGGCAGCCGGTCATGCAGCCCTTTACCCCCGATGACAAGGAATGGCGCAAAGAACGCATTGATCTGAGCCAGTTGGCTGGGCAGTCGAATGTTCAAATTGCCTTCATAAATTTTAATGGAAACGGAAACGACCTGTATCTGGACAATATCCGGGTGGGAACGCCCCTGCCACCTGCCCCCCAGCCACAGTTTGCAATGATAAGCAGGGAGATATGCGCTGGAGAACCCGTGGCATTAGAACAGCGTGCTACCGGCGAAGTCGAATCGTATATCTGGTCGTTTCCCGGAGGAACGCCAGCCAGTTCTCACGAAGCTAACCCGACCATCAGCTATCAGGCGCCGGGGACCTACGATGTTATTCTCACCGTTCGGGGGCCGGGTGGAGAAAACTCCATCACCAAATCATCGGTGATTACAGTCACAGCCGCACCTCCACTGACTGTTCAGGGAAGGCGGGAGATCTGTGCAGGTCAATCGGTTGACCTTACCGCTTCGGGAGGAGATAGCTACAGATGGTACTTGGGAGATTCAAACCAGCAAGCCGGTGCCGGTCAGGGTTTTTCTTTCAAGCCAGCCGAGGATGATCTGGTAACTGTGGTCGCACAGGGCGGATTGTGCGAAGCCAGGCAGGTCATCCCGATCCGGGTAAAAGCTGTCAGGCCACTCAAAATCACCCCGGCCGCTGCCGACATCTGTCCAGGCGAATCGGTGAGCCTCCAGGCAACAGGTGCGATGAATTACGTTTGGTCGCCAGCTGCCCCAGAAACAGAATCCCGATCCGGCGGATTGATTGTGAATCCGTCCACGACCACTACCTATACCGTGACCGGCGTGAATGACCAGGGATGCGAACTGCGTGCCGAGGTGACGGTAACCGTGCACACATCTCCGGAATCCTTCTCGGTGGAAGCGTCCCGAACAACCATTTGCCCCGGTGAATCAGTGGAACTTCGTGCACAGGGCGCCAACTCCTTCCGGTGGTCGCCTACAGCCGGGCTCAATCAATCTGACGGAACAAATATACTGGCTACTCCTGCCGCCTCCACCACCTATCGGGTAGAGGGCGTCAATGAATTTGGTTGTCGGGAATCCCGCAACGTTCGGATTGAGGTAGGCACATACCCATTGGTCCAGGTGAGAAGCCTGTCACCGGTTGTTTGCCGTGGGGCTGAGGTTGCACTGCAGGCACGGGGAGCCGTTGTGTATGAATGGCTTCCCGCCTCCTTGATTCGCGGCCAGGGATCAGAAGTGAGGGCCAGGCCGGAAGAGAATCAAACATTTACTGTCATCGGAAAAACCGAAGCCGGCTGTGCTGATACCGCCCAGGTTTACGTCGAAGTTCGAGAGCCGCAATCCATTGAGATCATGGCTACCAGCGAAGTCTTGTGTGCCGGAGAAAATGCTACCCTCACTGTCAATGGTGGGACCAATCACCAATGGGAGCCATCCCGTAGCCTCTCCAATACTTCCGGCCCCCGGGTGAATATTCGGCCTTCACGCAGTGAAACTTTCACCGTCTATGCCAGAGACCGGCAAGGATGCCAGACATTCGCTTCCGTGGACATCCAGGTGTCAGATGGCCGAAATGTGTACGCTGATTTTACCGTTGACCGAGATCATACCTGCGTCAACCAGGAAGTAACCTTCCAATCTCGAGCAACCGGAGCCCGGGCCTATCGCTGGACCTTTGAAGGTGGAACACCCGCTTATTCCACTGACCCCAATCCCACCGTTTCCTATGATTACGAAGGGTACTATGCTGTACGGCTGGAAGTGAGAGGCTGTAACGGACGGCAGGATTTCATTCAGAGAAGCAATGTCATGTACGTTTCAGCCCCATCGCAGATCAGCCTCAATTCACCCGACCGGGTGGTGTGCCGGGGAGAACAGATTTCTTTGGTCGCTTCCGGTGGCCGAACCTATTCCTGGTCACCGGCCATTGGCCTGGACCGCACCTCCGGTACTTCGGTAATCGCTCAGCCGCTTTCTTCCACTACATATACCGTGACCGGCACAGATGCCAACGGTTGTGTGTCCACCCAGGAAGTGGTGCTGGATGTGGTGACTCCCGGATCTGTGACAGTATCACCAGCCAGGATTGCCATGTGCCGGGGCGACTCTGTGCGGCTGGAAGCACGGGGTGCATTGGACTATACCTGGACCAGCCCGCAGCTGCGGGCTGACTACCGATCGCCCGAAATCGTTGCCCGGCCCAGCCAAACCACGACCTACACCCTGAGGGCAACCGATGCCAACGGATGCCCCCATCAGAAGGAAGTGCTCGTGGAAGTCACTGATTCGATTCGCCTTCAAGTTGATGCAGACAGAACCCGGATTTGTGAGGGAGAACTGGTGAATATGTTTGCCGAAGGTGCCTCTGTGGTGCATTGGAGTCCGGCTGATGTACTTAGTTCTGCCACAGGCAGAGAAGTCGAAGCGTTTCCCCTCGAGACCACGACCTTCTTCGTTTCAGGAACCAACGAAGCAGGTTGCCACAGCCGCACCTCGATCACGATTGAGGTGCAACCGGTCATCCCGGTAGCGATAGAAGCGCAGGACTCTGTGATATGCCCGGGGCAGGCAACCCTGCTCACAGCCTCCGGGGGCGTGAATTATGACTGGAGCCCGGCAATTGGCCTGGATCGCACGCAGGGGCCCATTGTGACAGCAGCTCCTGAACAAACGACCACCTACACCGTAAGCCGCCTGACAGGCGGTTGTGGAGCCGCCAGTCAGATTACCGTTGAGGTCGAAAAACCGGAACCCCTCTTAGTAAGTCCAACGACAGTGGTCATTTGTGAAGGAGATCACAGTATCCTTCGGGTGGATGGGGGCAAACGCTATGTGTGGGAACTGGCAGAGGGGCTTGGAACCGTAGCCGGGGCCGAGGTCCGGGTATCGCCCACATCAACCACCGAATATGTGGTGAGGAGCCAGGACGATCGGGGATGCGAACTGATCGGCACGGCAACCGTCGTGGTGAATCCCGCTAATTTTGTGTCGCTTTCCACCTCTGCCAGCACGGTGTGTGCCGGAGAAGAAGTGACCCTGACCGCTTCAGGCGCGGATACCTACACCTGGATGGAAGATCCCACACTCCTCCGTGACACAGGACCACGGGTATTTGCCACCCCAACCATCGGAACGACCTATATGGTTGTGGGGGAGAATGACAAGGGCTGCCAAGATACTGCCTCTGTGGATATATTTGTCCGGGAATTCGAAGCAGACTTTGTCCTCAATCCGGAGCGCATTGATCTGGCTCAGGGCCCCGGATTGGTACAATTTGAAGGGGAGCTGGAAGGAGCTGTCGACTATAAATGGGACTTCGGAACGGGGGGGACTTCCACTGATCCCAATCCCATGCAGATATTTACTGAACCCGGGAGGTATAAGATCCGATATGCCGCTTCTGACGGCATTTGCGTGACCCGCACCACCCGGGATTTTGTGGTGGTGAATAGTTCTTCCA
Source organism: uncultured Bacteroidia bacterium (assembly GCA_964560095.1). GTDB lineage: Bacteria > Bacteroidota > Bacteroidia > J057 > J057 > JANQTF01. Next base: position 1,500 of record CAZLKP010000313.1, on the reverse strand, counting down.
TCGAAGACCTCAAAGATGAGGGCCCTGTCAGCATCCATCCTTCGGGCGGTAGTAGATTCACGCTAACATTTACCTCGCCCAGAAAGATGAATCTGAAGGTAAAGATCCTGGATGAATCCGGAACCGAGCTACTGAGCGGGTCAGTAAGACCCGCGCAGGGGTCCTTTTCTCAGGTATTTGATCTCGGTGCCTACCCTGCCGGCGCCTACTATCTGCGACTGAGTGATGGGGAATCCACTGAAACACTGAGATTTGATCAGTAACTGAACTTCTGACCCTGAGATTCGTTTAGAAAGCATACGTTTCTCATTCAGAAATGGATTTTCCTTCATATTTGACTACATGAATTCCAAAAAGTTGATTCCCATGCTCGCATGGCTGGGATCGTTAGCTGTTGCTATGTTTTTAACCGGATGCGGCACATCCAACGCCAATTCCGACCTTTCCACCACCCTCTCTACTTTTTCCTCCGGTCCAGTTGATCTGGATACCTATTGGTATCAGGGTAAAGCTGAGGTTACTTCCTACGACCTGCTTCAGGCCCGATACAGTGATGAGCATCCCGGAGATGCCGTCATGGTGTTTGTTTCCGAAGATTTCCTGACCGAAAAGCAGGTAAAAAATGAATCCTATTCAGGAGCTCCTTCCACCAAGGTACTGAAAGCCAATATGTTACGGAAGTTTCCGACTGGCATGTATGATTACTCCATCATGACCTCGGTGTTCACCCCAGCCAATACCCGTGTATATCCCCACACGCTCAAGGTGACCATGTCTGCCCAGGACTGGTGTGGCCAGTCCTTCATGCAGATCAACCACCAAGACCAGGATTTTCTGCTTCAGCAGTACTCTTACTTTGAGGGCGAAGCGGATCGAGAGACCTCTTTGGCGGGGGATATTTGGTTGGAGGACGAGCTCTGGACTCGTCTGAGGATGGATCCGGGTTCGATGCCTGAAGGGAATATCAACATTTTACCCTCGCTCATGAAGCTGCGATTGCTTCACATGGCCAATGAGCCGCTCAAAGCCGTTGCCTCGACGGAAGTGTATAAAGGGGCTGATTTTCCGGGAACAGATCTGATGATTTTTGAGGTCGATTATGAAGGCAGCCCCTGGCAATTGTCTATTATTTACGAATCCGCAGCGCCATACAAGATCGTGGGTTGGTCGGAGACCAGCCGGGGCGGACTCACAACCATTGCCCGGAAAAAAGCAGAGCTATTCACCGATTACTGGGCCAAAAACAGCCTCGCAGACAGCACCCTCAGAAATTTCCTGAAACTTTAGTTTTTCGGTCTATTCATGCTGCTCTCCCTGCAACATCTGTCCAGTCTTTTGCAACATACTTCCTTAGGCACTTTTTGGAGAACTTCCTTCACTCCTCAAAAACTAACGAGGGGTTTAAAACCCCTCGTTTGGATCTGCTATCTGCTCTCTTCATCCTGACCTTTCTCCCCGTCATCACAACATCAGCACCAAAAACACCTGAGTTCCCAAAAC
>CAZLKP010000312.1:0-5907 GCA_964560095.1 uncultured Bacteroidia bacterium | reverse complement strand
TATCAAGCTGTTGAGGAGACGCTGCGTTACCATGACAGATATACCGGGAAGATCATTCTCGATTGTACCAACCCCCTGGCCTGGGGCGAAGATGTTGACCTGGCCTTTGGGCATAGTACCTCAGCGGCAGAGCAAATTGCCAAGATGGTTCCAGAGGCCCACGTGGTGAAAGCGTTCAACACGTCTTTTGGTCACCTTATTGAGTCAGGGCCTTACTTTGGCCCGCATGAGGCCAGTATGTTTTATTGTGGAGATAATGAGGCGGCCAAAGAGCAGGTAAAAATACTCATCGAAGCTGCAGGGTTTGATCCTGTAGATGCTGGACCCCTCTATTCTGCCCGTCAGCTTGAATCTATGGCTGTGCTTATCATTCGCCTGTCACGCATGGGGAATGGCCGTGATATCGCCTTTAAGCTTTTGAGAAGATAGTGCCTGCTTCGTCGCCAACCAGACAAGCCGATCAGAATTTATCAGGGACTTTTGGACTTGGGGCATTGAATGACAGCCCTTACCTTATGGCTCCAAGACGTATCCTATGAAAAAACTTCGGGTAAGTATTCCCAATCGATCAGGCCTGGAACTCAGTGCCTGGCTGGAATTCCCTGTAGGCGAAGAGCCACAGGCTTTTGCCATATTTGCTCACTGTTTTACTTGTGGAAAAAACCTGAAAGCCGAGCGAAACATTTCCCTGGCTCTTACCCAACAGCGTATGGCCGTCCTGCGTTTTGATTTTGCTGGGGTGGGGGAAAGCGACGGAGAATTTTTCGATTCCAACTTTTCCACGAATGTCCAGGATATCAAAGATGTGGCTGAATGGCTGGCCGCCCACTACCGGCCACCTGGCCTGCTCATTGGGCATTCTCTCGGTGGTGCTGCTGTTCTGGTGGCTGCCGGAAGCATCTCTTCTGTTCAAGCTGTGGCAACTATTGGCGCACCGGCGCAGCCAGATCATGTCAGGCATCTGTTTGATGCCATGGAGTCACGAATCCGTCAGGAAGGCGAAGCCGGTGTCACCATCGGGGGCCGTCCCTTTGTGATTCAGCGCCACTTTCTCGAATCGATCGAATCGGTGGATCTAAAGGAGAAACTCCAAAATCTTAAAAAAGCACTGCTGGTGGCGCATTCTCCCGAAGATCAGGTGGTCGGTGTGTATAATGCCAGGCAGATTTATGAGGCTGCCATGCACCCCAAAAGTTTCTTGACTCTGGATGGTGCCGACCACCTGCTGACCCGAGCTTCAGATTCCCTCTATATCGGAATTATGATCGGGCATTGGGCCAGTAGGTACCTGGATCTGGAGGAGTCAGAACCTTTGGTCACGGACAAACAAGTGGTGGTCCGGCTTGGATCGCGGGGATATACCACCGAAATCCGCGCCGGAGTGCATCAGTTTTTGGCGGATGAGTCGACTTCTGTGGGGGGGGACGACCTTGGCCCAACCCCCTATGACCTGCTACTTGCAGGCCTTGGCACATGCACAGCCATGACGATGCGTATGTATGCCGATCGGAAAGAATGGCCACTGGAAGAAGTGCGGGTACATTTACAGCATGGCCATATCTATGATCAGGATGCTTCCGCGGCCGAACAAAAAGGCAACAAGATTGACCGGATTGAGCGGGTGATTGAAATGGAAGGCAAGCTCGATGAGAAACAGCGGGCAAGGCTCATGGATATCGCTGACCGTTGTCCGGTTCACAAAACACTTCACAACGAGTTGCGTGTGGAAACAACTCAAAAGGATGCTGTTCGGGAGGCCTAAGGGGTATTTGATCTCTGGTTTCGGGCATTTGGGCGAAAAAGCGGCAGGTGGGCATGTCTGCTCCTCGAAAGATTGTATGTTTCAGCGATAGTCCGGAGGAGCCGAGTCTTCCAGAGCGAGAAGTAAACAAATCATGGAGCGAGTTGTCGAAGCGGCTTCATCTGACTCCCTGAACAGGGAGACTGGCGATATGGTTGCGGAGAAGGCCCGGCCTGACCTGGTGAACTATCTGTTGCTGTCGTCCAGACTGCTGCGGTACAGGTGGCTGATGCACACGTTGTTTTGGGGGCTGTATGTGACCTTTTTTGCCTTAACGGGTGGGGATACGTTTGGGGTGGCTCTTCAATATGAATTGTTGCTGCTACCAGTCAAAATGCTTGTGGTTTACACCACCATTTATGTGTTGATTCCCCGTTTTTTTCTCACTGGAAACTATTGGGTTTTCATGGGTTTTGCTCTCCTGATTCTGATTATGGGAGGGTTGCTTCAGCGTGTCGTTATTTACTATGTGCTGTACCCGTTGATGTATGCAGCAGAATTGCCAGGAAATCTGATCACAATCTATTGGATCGTGAAGCATTCACTATCCATTTTCACCGTGACGATCCTTGCTTCTTCTATCAAGATCACGCGCTACTGGTATGAGGACCATCAAAAGGCCAAAGCGCTTCGGGAGGAAAAACTGGAGGCAGAGCTAACGTTTCTCAAAGCACAGATTCACCCTCATTTTTTTTTTAATACCCTGAACAATCTGTATTCGCTGGCCTTGCAGCAATCCCCATCTGCTCCGGAGGTTGTGCTGCGGTTATCGGGACTGGTGCATTATATACTCTATGAGACAAGCTCTGCGACGGTTACGCTTGAACGGGAAATCGAATCGATCCATAATTACATCGCTCTTGAGCGGATTCGCTATGGAGATTCTCTGGACATATTTTTTGATGTGAAAGGCCCTGTGGAGGGAGTCAGTATTGCCCCCATGTTGCTGCTGCCATTCGTAGAAAACAGTTTTAAGCAGGTAGATCTTCTATTCCTGGACATACAGATGCCCCGCCTGACGGGCATCGAATTACTCAGGAACATGAGCCATCCTCCTGGTGTGATCTTTACCACCGCTTTTCGGGACTATGCCCTCGCAGGATACGAACTGGATGTGATTGACTACCTATTGAAACCGATCTCTTTTGAGCGGTTTCTAAGGGCTGTCAATAAGTTCTACCAGACCAATATGCCCGTGTCGGCTACCCATCCTATGTCCAACGAAGGAAAAAATCTATCCTATCAGGAATCCTTTATTTATCTCAAGGCAGATAAGAAGATGGTGAAAATACTCCTGAAAGATATCCTATATATCCAGAGTCTTAAGGATTATGTCCGTGTAAAAACGATCGGTAAAAGCGTGACAGCCTATCAAAAAATCAGTTTCATGGAAGAAAAATTGCCAGAGGATAGATTTATTCGTGTTTACCGCTCCTACATCGTGGCAAGGGACAAGGTGGAGGCCTTTTCCAACCGCTCTGTCGAGTTGGGAGAGATGGAATTGCCGATTGGTCGCAATTACCGAAATGAAGTGCTTAACACCTTGAACCAGAAAAATTTACTAAATGATTAAGAACCTAATGATCGCTTGGAGAATCGAAAAGTTTCTACTAATTTGCAAATGATTTGTTCGTTAGATGTTATCTGATGTCCACAAAATAGTTTTGTTTCGAAGTCTGTTTTTTTCCCACCTGAAAAAAAGCCCGTTCAAGTCTATTTATTGTGAAGTATCTCACCTACGGGCAAAAAGCTTTTTGTTTTATTTATTCTTTTCTCATGTCTACTTCTTTGTATGTTGGCAACCTGCCATTCTCGATCACTGAGGATGAGCTGTCAACAATTTTTGCAGATTTTGGTGAGGTTATTAGCACCAAAATCGTTCTTGACCGTGAAACCGGTCGCTCTCGTGGTTTTGGCTTTGTCGAAATGGACGAAGACGGAGCTTCACAGGCTCAGGATGCGCTTGATGGCGCAGAAGTCAGTGGAAGGTACCTGAAAGTAAACCCAGCACGGCCTCGTGAACCACGTCAGGGTGGTGGAGGCGGATTCAGAGGTGGTGATCGTCGTGGAGGCGGTGGCTATGGTGGCGGTAGAGACCGATACTAATCTGAACAACGAATCTCAACAGAAGGCTGTCCTAACAAGGCAGCCTCTTTTTTATTATTTCTCCTGATAGGGTCCCGATTCCAGAACCTCCGCAGGCAATCGTTTCGAATAGGCAGCCAATTCCTGTTTTACCCGCTCTGATAGGGAATCCCGAACATAAAATGAGACATCGGCAAAAGGAACAATGATCGCATCGGGGATCGTCCACGTCCCTACCGGCTTCCATGCCTCAGGTAACAAATGCCCGGCCCATTGCGGCTGAATCACAATCAGGCTCACTTCCCGTTTTTCAAGGATACCACTCACGGTTGACGCATGAAGCTCTCCTGCCTGATAAAGGCGATACACCTCTTCATCCCCAATCATGGCGAGATCCGTGATATGTGCTTCGCTGATCCAGGATGCAGCTCCGATGTCATGCATGGCCACAGAGGTATGGCCAGATTCGAGGATGAATGAAGCTGCCTGCACACTTTGCTGGTAGATATTTTTGACAAATACCGGATACTGAACGGTAAAAAAAGCCGCTCGGATCAGAAGCGGAAGGGCAAGCCAGAATCCAGCCAGGGCATGCCTCCAGGTTGGGGAGATCTCCTGGCTTTGAAGCCATTGGTATAACAGATGAAGATGCAGGAGGATTATCCAGGCATCGTATCGGTATCCTCCCAGAGAAGCCAGTAGCACATGAAACCAAGCGGAGACCTGCAGCATAAAGGCTCGTTGCCTCAGGCGTTTCGGCAAGTTCTTGCTAGTCCACAGCACGATGGAAGAAATACTGAGGACTATCAGGATGTATGGATGTTCGTAAAGTTGGGTGAGAACGGACTCGCCCCAACTCAGCAAGTTGTTGGAAGGTCCGACAGGTTTATTTCCTTTCACAAGTAGAGACAAAGGCAACCAGCTACCCCCCATCAGCCGGGACCACAGCCCGACACCCATCGCAGGAAGGATACCAGCTCCCAGCAAAATCAGCGCTGCTTTCCATTTTCGCCGGCATATCCAGATAAGAGCAGCCGCTGCAATAAGAAACAGGCCTTCATACCGGATAGAAGCCAATGCCATGGTTAGCATCAGCAGGATTGGATCTAGGTAATTTTCTTTTGTATCGAGAATATGGTTAATCCAGACAAAAGCCAGGAGCAGGTGCCAGATATGCTCCATACCCATCATCATGAGAAGCGGCACGGGCGTGAGTAGGATCATACCCCACAGCCATACGGTATGTGGCACGGATTGATGCAAGTACCAGAACAGCAGGATTCCTCCAAAAATCCCCAATGCCAGCGACCACCAGAGAGACGGGCCCGTGATCCAAAAAAGGAGGGCCAATACACCGGAATAGAGGGGAGAAGACGAGCTGAAATCTGTTCGGGATGGATCCACCGTGAAGGCTCCCGTTTCCGGCAGGTTGCGGGCAACGCTGAGGTGAATGTATGAATCGTCGAGGGGGAAAGGGAATGCCCATTGTCCTGAAACAATCCAAATAGCCATCAGGAGGATTCCGCAAATGGCCAGCAATAACGCTGTGGACCAGACCCTGGTAGCCATATAAAATTGTGTATCAGGAATCTTTCTGGTCAAGAATGAGCGAGTGCCCCATCTTGAGTTGCTTGGTCAGCAAATAGTATCTGTTATGCTCATTCGGGGAGATCTGGATCGGCACATTTTCCACAATCTCCAGGCCATAGCCGATCAGGCCGGCTCGCTTGGTGGGGTTGTTGGTCATTAACCGCAACTTTTTCACACCCAGATCTCTGAGGATCTGTGCGCCAACTCCATAGTCCCGTTCATCCATTTTGAACCCCAGCTCAAGATTGGCCTCAACGGTATCGCGCCCCATCTCCTGAAGTTTGTAGGCTTTTAGCTTGTTGATCAGACCGATTCCCCGGCCTTCCTGATTCATGTACAAGACCACACCTTTTCCTTCTTTATCGACCATTTCCATGGCTTTGGCCAGTTGGGGTCCACAATCGCATCGGCAGGAGCCGAAAATATCTCAT
>CAZLKP010000311.1:1433-5927 GCA_964560095.1 uncultured Bacteroidia bacterium | reverse complement strand
GGTTCCGAAATTCCGACGTTGACGAGTGAAGGAGGTTTTCCAAACAGTGCCTAAGGATGGAGAATTTCTTTGTCGAGTAGAAGCTATCAATTGCCTAAGGGTGAGAATTATCTCTCATTTTTCAGAAAATTCAAGTCAGAGATTTTCTCGAAGGCTTTATCTGCGGAACTCAAAGGGAGATTCATGCTGATTGCTGTACCTGCAATGATTGCATCCGGGAGTTTAATTTTATGCATTCGCCCTATTCTTACTCCCTCTTGCTTGATAGAGTCGTTCATTCCAATAATGACTACATCGTCCAGAAATGATTCTATTTCAGTGATATGACGGCTTTTAAGAAATGGATAACTGGATAATTCCAGCTCCGTTATCTCAGATATTACGAGATATTTCCCATCCAAATTTCAGATACAGTGAAGTCGTCTGAAAGAAGATAGAGGACGATATTTGTACCAACCGGTAGATTATTCCCACTCATCCCTGAGGTTTTTCTGGATTTCTAAGGGGGATTGTTTCAGCTGAATGACACCACAATACTTCTTGGCATCAAACTTCTTATAAGAATATAGCTCCCGTAGGATTGCATCAATAGCCTCTTTGCTTAAATTTTTTTTGATGATCCTTGTCATAATAGGGCATTTCTTTAAGCAAATATACGGAATTACGCTTAGATGTTTTCATTCACCGACATACGAATGGAATAATCTTTCCAGTGTTGCTTCTGGATCAGTACAAATCCCGGTATGCACAGCAGAGCATTGCAGAATGGTACTTCTGGGAGCCGCCAGCCACCGAAAACGCTCTGCCAGCGGTAATTGTGCGATGGGGCCCCCTTCTGCTTTTCCATCGGTGACCAGTTTCCAGGCTTTGAGATAGGCTTCTATCTGATCGAGATCCAAGTGATCGCCAAATACGGTCAATCGCTCCCGATCCAGATGAAATCTCATCTCCAGAAAGCGATGTCGCCGCGAGTGTATAATCACACCGACGTTGAGGCATTCTCCACGCTCGACCCGTGGCACGACGCGGATGATCGCATATTCAAATACCTGCCGCTTTTGCATCGATCGCTTCTTTGGTGAGTAAGTCAATGTTGGCCAGGCGGGTCAGGAGGAATTCGACATACACTTCACGCTTTTCTTCGGGCGTTCCTGGTGTGTCTTCATCTTCCAGAAAATCATCCGGGATCACCGAGACAATGCCTTCGATGACCTCAGGGCTGAGTCTGTCACGAATGACTTCCTTGGCTTGTAGCAATTCGCTGGCCTTGGAAAGTAACACGTGATCTTTGATTGCCGGAAACGATCTCCGGGATTGCTCTTGCCAGTTGGTCCAGGAATGATGAAAATACAAACTCGCCCCGTGATCAATGAGCCATAGCTCCTTCTTCCAGTTGAGGAGATTGGTGTTTCGGGCTGTGCGATCAATGTTGGTGATCAGGCTGTCCAGGATCACCACCAAAGAAGCTTCCAGTGGATCTGCCACAGAGACCAGGGGATCGTAGGTGATGGATCCTGACAGGTAGTGAAGCCCCAGATTCAGGCCAATGGAAAATTTCAGTAAATCCTGGATTTCTTCGTCTCCTTCGAGTCGGTAGAGGGACTCATCCAGGTTCATGAAGACCAGTTCCGGCACTCGAAGCCCTATCGCCTTGGCCAATTCGCCCCCCATGAGTTCGGCGATCAGCGCTTTTTTTCCCTGGCCTGCACCTCGAAACTTCATCACATAGAGAAAATCGTCATCTGCTTCGACGATACCGGGTAGTGATCCCCCCTCGCGAAGGGGCTTGAGATAGCGGACTACGTCCACGGTGCGGATTTCGGGAGGATGCATACCATGAAGTAACAAAAAAAGACAGGATGGAAGGCACTTGATACAGGAAAAGGCAGCTTAGACTACGCCTTCATACGCCAGTACTTTGATCAGGTACGCCTCCAATGGCCGGAAAGCCAGATAGGCTTCTTCAACAAGATCAGTGAAGGAATCACTCAAAAACTCTTCGCGGCTGATGGCCCGGGTAGCTGTAATCGACTTATGCCTAAGATACTCCACATAAGGATGGTCCTTATCGAATCCTTTGGGAGCGGTTTTGAGCTTGTCTTCGTAGTGATTGATATCACCGTAAAAGCGCCGAAAAGGCTCCGATTGCAGGATATGGCGAAACGCCTCGCCGTCGTAATCAATAGCATTCCGGAAGGCCTGCAAGCGCTCCTTTGCCGGGTGATACATGCCTCCGCCAACAAATGATTCGTTGACACCGATCAGAAAGAAAAATAGCGACAGCCCGGAATCTTTTCCGGAGCTTTCACAGCTGAAAAAATCTTTGTAAACCGGCTTGTCAGGATGAAAGCGGCGATTATTGTTAATGCGGGATAGTGTGTCTCCGACCGACACCAGGCCGAAGGCCGGATTGTGCTTTTCCAGTCGCGCGAGGACCTTTTTGATCTCCTCAATCCAGCGATTTTTGGCAGCATGGTATTCGCTTCTGTGCTCATCCATCCAGGCCTTGTCATTGTTGTGGCTGAGGTCCTGGAGGAATCGTAGCATTTGGGCTTTGCTGGCGATGGTCATGTTTTGTAGTATGTTTGAATAGGGAACCCGGCGAGGTGTGTACTGTTTGTCTACCCGACGATTCGGTGATGAAGCTATCGACAAAGAAGCCAACATTGATGCTCAGGGATACACCGTGGATAATGATGGCAGAACTGCTCCTGGACAGGGGCTGTGAACATTTTATGGTTAGCTGGAATGCGGGATTTCCAGTATGGGGAAAAGAGTAATTGCGGACTGATATTTTTCGGTATCTTACCTTACAAAATTTATCTCAACTAGGATAGCAGATGGGTTTCTACAACAAAATCAAATGGGTCCTCGGGATTCTTCTGGTGTTTATTGTGATCGTCACCACCAATTTGATTGACAGGAATAATTTTGTTCGCATCCGGGATTCGGTTGTCTCCATCTATGAAGACAGATTGGTCGCTAAGGACTTGATATTAAAGATGATGAAATCCATTCATCAGAAGGAAATTGCAGTTCTTGTATTGGATGCTGGTTTTTTTCAACAGCGGAATCAAGAGGTCAATACAAATCTTCAGTTGCTCATCTCCAGGTTTGAAATAACCAAACTGACGAAGGAAGAAGGTCTGGTGCTTAATAATCTCAAGAGAAATCTCGAGTTGTTGAGGGAGGCGGAAAGTAAATTTGTGGATGCTGGTTTATCTGACGAAACACAGGTCATTGGCCACATCAACACCATCAAGGAGAATCTGAATGATTTATCCAAAATCCAAATCAAGGAAGGCAACAGACAAATGGCCCTCGGCAAGCGAGCTGTTGATACCGTTGAGTTGTTTACGCGAATTGAGATCTATCTACTCATCTTTCTGGCCGTTGTGATCCAGATCATCGTCATGTACAAGCCAAAGGAGGAATCCTGATTGGATTCATATTCAGACACGTTCAACAGGGACCGGTGCCGACCCAGGATAACGGGCGCCATGTTGCCATCACAAATCCCTGAGGCGAAAAGACAGGATGCTCTCCCTATTCCTTCTTTTCGCCTCCTAGCGGCTCTTGCTGGCTCAGGCAGTGAAAGCTCCCGAGCCCCCAGATCATATCTGTGGAATCCAGGCCGATTATTTCACGGTCAGGGAAGCAGGCGGCAAGCATGCGCAGTGCATCCTGATCCTGGTCACAGCGATAGGTCGGAACCACCACCACCTGATTGCCAATGTAAAAATTGGCATAGGAAGCGGGCAGGCGCTGCTCCTCGTGAATGACGGGATCCGGCATGGGAAGCTCAACCACCCTCAGGGGGCTGCCGTCCGGGAGCCGAAAGCTCTTTAGCAGTTCCAGGTTTTCCTGCAGGATGTGATAATTCTTGTCACGTGGATTGGCCTCCACCACCGTTACAACTGTGTCATGACTCACGAATCGGGTGAGGTCGTCGATGTGTCCATCTGTGTCATCCCCGATGATGCCATCATTCAGCCAGAGGATTTGGTCCTGTCCGTAGTATTCTTTCAGATAGACTTCGATCTGCTCCTGAGTCAGGTGGGGGTTACGGTTGGGGTTGAGCAAGCATGCCTGGGTGGTTAAGAGAGTTCCAGCTCCGTTTGCCTCAATCGATCCTCCCTCCATGATGATGCCCGGTTGAAAGACAGGGATGTCCCTGAAAGCCGCGATGCGCTCCGGGATTTGATTATCCAGATGAAAGGGCGGGTATTTTTCTCCCCAGGCATTGTAGCCCCAATTGACAAGGGCTTTGTGCTTTATGTTTCCTATTTCTTTTACCAAAAAAGCAGGCCCGTGATCTCGGCACCAGGCATCATTGGTGGGATGGAGGTGAAACCAGACCTGATCCATGTTGGCATCGGCACTGATCAGGCGTTCGGCTGCCTGTTTCGCCGTGTGGTCATTATTGGCGTTGATATGAACTTCCTCACCCTGTGATAGAAGCGCAGCAAAGCGAGCATACACGGGGTAAACCAG
>CAZLKP010000311.1:0-1423 GCA_964560095.1 uncultured Bacteroidia bacterium | reverse complement strand
TTCCCGGGCCAGGATTCTTCTTTGTGCGGCCAGCTGAGCCAGGTGGCTAGATGTGGTTCCCACTCTGCAGGGAAGCGATAACCCAGGGCTTTGGGTGACGGCGTATCCGGAAAAGTCATGGCTGATCAATGAAGCGTTTTAACATAGGTTGATAGGTGTCAATTCTCCGATCGCGAAGAAAAGGCCAGTGGGTCCGGTAGTAGTCGGTTTTTGAGAGATCCAGCTCTTGAACATGAATTTCTTCCTGCTCATGATCTGCCTGATGAAGCACCCTGCCAAAGGGATTGGCAACAAAGGAGCCCCCCCAGAATTTCATTTTGCCTTCGATTCCGACCCGGTTGACAGAGACAACGTGCAAGCCATTGGCCACAGCGTGGCTTTTCTGGATGGTTTGCCAGGCACTGAACTGCTCCTCGTTGGTGGCTTCATCCTGGTCGAGTGCCCATCCGATGGCAGTAGGGTAGAAGAGGATTGTGGCTCCCATGAGACTGGTGATGCGGGCAGCTTCCGGATACCACTGGTCCCAGCAGATCAGTACTCCAATATCCGCATATTGGGTCTTGAAAATCCGGTAGCCGGTGTCGCCGGGGGTGAAATAAAATTTCTCATAGTAGCCAGGATCATCTGGTATGTGGTTTTTTCGGTAGATTCCCATGAACTGGCCACCGGCATCGAAGACGGCCACGGTGTTGTGATAGAGCCCCTGTGTACGTTTTTCAAACAGGGAGGCAATGATGACGACGTTGAGCTCTTCGGCGAGGGAAGCAAACAAATCGCAGGAGGGGCCACCGGGAATGGATTCGGCCAGCTGAAAGTTGTTGTAGTTTTCAAAATCGCAGAAATAGAGCGAGCTATAAAGCTCCTGTAAACAGATAATCTGTGCCCCTTTGGCTGCGGCTTCGCGCACACCTTTAGCGGCGTGCTCCCGGTTTTGGGTGACATGTTCGGTACAGGCCTGCTGTACAAATCCTACAGATACTTTTTTTGATGTCATGGAGTCAAGTCTAAGGTGCGCCCAAAAGTAGTGCTCGGGCGACAACATGTAACTGAAAATCAGCATGCTACCAGCGCCAGGCTACTGCGCTGAATGTGAGGCCACTACCAGATCCGATCATCATCATCAGGTCACCTTTTTTTACTTTGTCTTCTTCTACTGCTTCGTTGAGCGTGACCGGAATGCAGGCAGAACCGGTGTAGCCGTAATATTGCATGGAGGTATGGGCACGGAAATGATCCAGTCCCAAATTGTCTAGGGTTTTCCGAATGGAGTTAATGTTGATCTGGGTCAGGAAAAAATGCCTGATCTGATCGGCTTCCAACTTCTGCCGACTAATGATGTTGTTGGACATGTGTGTCCAAACCTGGGGGTTGAGCTCAGGTGGGAGCCGATAATTGATTTTGATATACTGATCGCCGCGGTCTA
>CAZLKP010000310.1:0-5931 GCA_964560095.1 uncultured Bacteroidia bacterium | reverse complement strand
CGAAGAAAAAAAGCCCAAGCCTGCTTTTGATTTTCCTTTTCTTGTGGAATTGGACCCAAAACTTCTCATGCCTTACCCAAAACTCACGTTATATTAAAGTCGCAGGTACTGTGGAGATCTGGCAGAACTCGAAGGAATCGAAGCCATGATGGATACCTGCCCACTATTTACAGCCTGAATTAACCGTCTGGTAGAAGTTTTTCAGGAACCATAAAAAAAGCCACCCAAACCAGGGCAGCTTATATTCATCACGTTTCACAAGCTTACACAGCCATTTCCCCTTCCAGGATCGGCATCTGATCCCAGGGGGTCCAAGATTCTTTTTCGTAGAAAAATTGCTCCTCTCCGAAGGCCGGTTTGAGGTCGTCGAGCCAGATGGCATCTTCGTCGTATTCGGCGAAAAAGGGTCGGTGCACCCAGTCTGGATTCCTGCCCTGGATAAAGCGCAGCGATAATACGTTTATTCCGGCTACTTCGGCCGGACCAAGCACCTGCACCTTGCCGGGTCCAGCAGACATGCTGGGGCCGCGCACGGTGCGGCAAATGCCGCTCACCTGCTGATAGGCCTCGCGGAAAATCTCCCAGGCACGCACCAGAGGTAACGCAAAATAGTGCTGCGCGCCGGTGTCTCTGGCCAAAAACATATAATAGGGAATGGCTCCCTGGCGCACCTGTTCCTTCCACATCGCAGCCCACACATCGGGGTCGTCGTTGATGTTGCGCATCACCGGTGACTGCGTGCGGATGCGGGCGCCAGTATTCAGAATGCTTTGAGTGGCATCACGGACTTCTGGCGTAAGCAATTCATGGTAATGGTTGTAATGCGCCATGAAGGAAATATGCTTTCCGTTGCCGATGGCTTTTTCAAACAGGCGCAGCAAATCACTGGCATCTTTGTCGCTGGTAAAGCGCTGCGGCCAGTAGGCTAGCGCTTTGGACCCAATGCGAATGGTCTTCACACTCGGAATCTCCAGCAAGGGCAGAATATAGTTTTCCAACCTGGCTGTGGACATAATCATCGGATCTCCACCGGTGAAGAGCACATCCGTGATCTCGGGATGCTGACGCAGGTATTTCTCCATCAGCTCCACTTCTTTCATGGCGAATTTCCATTCGTTGATCCCCACAAACTGAGGCCAGCGGAAACAAAAGGTGCAGTACGCATGACAAGTTTGTCCCTGGGCCGGGAAAAACAGCATGGTCTCGCGGTACTTGTGCTGAATACCCGTGAGTTTCACCCCTTCGATAGAAGGTACATTGTGCTCCATCTGACCCGCGGGGTGTGGATTGAGCTGCGCACGGATTTCGTTGGCAACAGCCTTGAGAGTTGTGCGGTCAGCTCCGGTCTTCATCGCATCAGCCATCTTTGTAAAATGATCTGGCTGAAGCATCTCTTCGCGGGGAAAGGTGAGGGTAAAAATCGGATCGTCGGGAGCCTTGTCCCAATCGATCAATTCATCAATAACGTAGTTGTTTACCTTGAATGGCAATACCTTCCCTACGACTTCAATGGCGAATTTCGCTTCTTCCGGGATGCTTTCTATCTGGGGAATTTTCCGGAAGTTGTGCACACCGTAGGTTAGGTAGCGCATGGGTGACTCCATAGGCGACGTGGTGGTTAAATGGGTTAAACATAAGCGACATTTCTTCCTTTCGACCGGACATAGCTGCCCTCCATAAAGAATCAATTTCACAAATAAAGGATATTGCTTAATCTAAGAATTAAGCACAGGTTGTTTCTGATACCGATTCCTGCTGATTTCCGCTCCGGCTTCACTATTCCTTCCGCATGATCAATCTCATGGCACGAAACATCTGATATAATAATCCAAGATCCCAGATTTACAAGTTTTTTTACCTGTCAGCCAAAAATATTCGCCGCCTATTCCGAGGCAGCTGGTGACTGGATTCCCTTCTTCACGACTCGTTCCGCTTCTGCGAATACTTCGTTGAAATCACGCCCTCTCGGATCAATCGGCTCATGGACATCCCAGGTAGGCTGAACCCCTACGTCAATAGGAAAGGAGCCATGGCGGACAAGCTTCCAGCTGTGGTTGATGGTGACGGGAAGGATCAAGGCAGAAGGGGCGGATTTCAGCAGGATTTTCAATCCGTTGGGCTGGAAAGCTTTTGGCTTACCGGTACGGCTCCGGGTTCCTTCCGGGAAAATCACTGCCGCGTAGTTGTGCGCCTCGATAAACTCACCGAGCTTCTTGATGGCCGGTAGGGCCTGCTTGGGATCTTTGCGATCAATCACGGCGTTGCCGCCGTGCCTGAGATTGAATGAAATGCTCGGCACCCCACTGGTCAGGGATTTTTTCGCGATAAACTTGACATGATGCTTCCTCAGATACCAGAAAAAAGGAGGGATATCATACAAACTCTGGTGATTAGCAAGGACGATGAGCGGACAGTCCCGGGGAATCTTAACAGATTGCCGCCAACGGGGAATACTCCCCAGAAAGACCACAGACCAGGTCAGGAAAAAATTCAGATAATCCACCGATTTCTTGTGGGGCAGGTAGCCAAACAAAAAGGCCACCCGCTGGATCCCGTCGAACACAACTAGCGTCAATCCAAATACCAGCAAATGAACCGGTGTGAGAATGTATGACAGTACTTTTTTCATGCAGATCACGAATTCGCGACCATGATAGGAAATTCTCGCTGAGAATGCGTTAAGAAACCGAAAACAAAAAATCAGGCACTCCCAGATGGAAGTGCCTGACGGTTGGGTTTTGGTTTGGTAATGAATCTTAGCCCAGTTTCTGAACGAGATCGGCTACACGGCTGGAATATCCCCACTCGTTGTCATACCATCCAACGATTTTTACGAGTGTTCCGTTGGCTTTGGTCAGATCACTGTCGAAAATACAGGAATGTGGGTTCCCGACAATGTCTGAAGAAACCAGTGGCTCGTCAGTGTACTGAAGAATGCCTTTGAGCGGTCCTTCTGCCGCTGCTTTCATGGCTGCATTGATCTCATCTGCCGTGGCAGGCTTGCTGATCACAGCTGTGAGATCAGTGAGAGAGCCGTCAGCGACAGGTACACGCGCGGCAAAACCGTCGAGCTTGCCATTGAGCTCAGGGAGAACTTCTCCTACAGCTACCGCAGCACCGGTGCTGGTCGGTACGATGTTGATCGCAGCAGCACGTGCACGACGAAGATCCTTGTGAGGACCATCCTGAATATTCTGGTCGGCGGTGTAGCCGTGGATCGTGGTCATATATCCGGACACAATGCCAAACTGCTCATGCAGGACTTTGGCCATAGGAGCCAAACAGTTGGTGGTGCAGGAGGCATTAGAGAGAACAGCCATATCGGAAGTAATGACATCGTCGTTGACACCGAGTACGACAGTAGCATCAACCTTTCCGGAGGCTGGTGCAGAAATCACGACTTTTTTGGCGCCGGCAGTAATGTGCATCGCCGCTTTATCGCGTGTACGAAACACACCGGTTGATTCTACCACGATCTCGACACCGAGGTCGCCCCAGCCGAGGGCTTCAGGGTTGCGCTCAGCGCTGGCAAGAATTTTCTTTCCATTCACAGTGAGAGACTCATCGTCAGACTCTACGCTACCCTTGAAGGGGCCGTGCATGGTGTCCCACTTCAGAAGGTGAGCCAGGGTAGCGTTATCTGTGAGGTCGTTGATCTTTACGATCTCAACGTTCGGATTGTCGATCAGGGCACGGAAGACCAACCTTCCGATCCGGCCGAAGCCATTGATTCCAACTTTAATCGCCATAGCGAGAATGCGTTTTGGGGATGAATGAAAGAAGGGAACATTCCCTTCGAACAAGCGCGAAATTAGGTAGCTAAGCGGGGAAAAACAACCATATAAAAGCTTCCTCTTTGACTGTTTTACATCATGTCAAAAAAGAAAATGAACACCGCCCTGAATAGAACCTACTGCTGTTGTTTTCCGTAAAAAATGGCCTTGCCAACACCAGGAACAACAGAAGGTCGATTCCTTCGGCTCCTGTCTCGTTTTTTTCCTCATTTTTTCCCCTTACCCTTGCCAGAAAGAAAATTATTCCCCTATCTTTGTCCCCGCTAATGGAAAAATGCCGCTCATT
This sequence comes from uncultured Bacteroidia bacterium, assembly GCA_964560095.1. Lineage (GTDB taxonomy): Bacteria > Bacteroidota > Bacteroidia > J057 > J057 > JANQTF01. The sequence goes on along the minus strand of CAZLKP010000310.1, from coordinate 1,851 downwards.
TACGTCCGGTTCGTCTAGTGGTTAGGACTCCAGGTTTTCATCCTGGCAACAGGGGTTCGACTCCCCTACCGGATGCAACAAGCCCGCTGGTCAATGATTGGCGGGCTTTTTTTATGCGAATCTGACCTCAGGAAGGCTTTTTTCTATAAAAATTCGTATATATAAAGCTGCATTACATTCATTCTTCAATTAGTCAGACAGTCATATGCGTTTAGAAGAAGGTCATCAATCAAAGAGGAAATGGTACGAGTACCTGATTCCAGGATCGCTTACTCAATCTCAGAGAGAAGGAATGAAGGTGATGAATGACCCCGATCTTGGCAGGAAATTGATTGAGGCTTCCAGCTCCTTTGACACGAATCATTCTGGAGAAAAGACCATAAAAATCAAAGGAAGAACCTTTAAAATCAGAGAGCTAGGATGAACCTGGCACTGTCAACCCTCATTGTCATTCTGATTCTATCTCCGGGATTTGTTTATTCTATCGGTTACCATTCCAGCAAACTATCAGTCAGAAAAAAGGACCGCGTCCTGCTGAATGAACTCATTAAATCAATTGTCCCAGCCATTCTCATTCAAGCGCTTGGGGTTTGGTCCGTCAATCATTTGACTATATTCACCGTTAACTTCGAATTACTCGGCTCCTTATTGATTTCTGATTTAAGTCAGGCAGAAGCAAAACTGGCTTTCCAGCAAATCGAAAGAGCATTAACTCCTTTGCTCACCTACCAGATGATCATCCTCACGGGAGCGTATGGCCTGGGCAACCTGGTCAGATTTGGAATTCGGAAATCTAAATTGGATCGTAGGTTCCGGGTGTTCAGATTCCCCAATAAGTGGTACTATATTTTGTCGGGAGAATGCCTGGACTTTCCTCACGTCAAGGACAGCTATTACAACATTTCTTACACCGCTGTCGATGTTTTGTGTAAAGTCAACAATTTAAGCTACATCTATACCGGAGAGCTTTTTGACTTTTATGTTGACCCCGATGGAGAATTGAATTCGCTTCATTTAAGGTATGCCAATCGCCAACTGCTCACAGAGACCTCAGTCAGTCCATTAGACCCTTATGCGATCCCAGGAAAATATACGATCATCCCTGGATCAAACATCATTAATTTGAATATCAGATACATTTCATTGGAGGAAGTAACCACTACTACGAGCCAAAGCTGACACAAACACCCCTGTTTGAATGGATTGAATGAGTCAGTATTTCTGCCCATCACCCATGCAGTGATCTGCCCCACAGACTGTACCTTTCGCCCATAAAACCCGATATTCACGCCATAGATATCCAACATCGTCAGGACCTCGAGTGGATCGTTGCCACCTTTTATGACAAGCTCATGAAAGACGACCTCATCGGCGTGTTTTTCACAGAAGTCGTGCCCATCAATCTGGAGGAGCACCTGCCCCTGATCGTCGATTTCTGGCAGTCATCCCTGATTGGCGGGGCCAATTACCGCAACAACCCCATGGAAAAACACATGCGGATGAGCGAGAAAAAACAGCTCAAACGCCCCCATCTGGAGCGCTGGCTCCAGCACTGGGAAGAGACCATCCACGAACGATACGAGGGCCCGATCGCCCGTCAAGCGATCAGCCGGGCCCGACCGATTGGTGAGATGATCCTCTTCAAGACCGGGGCGGAATAATGATTCCCCGGATTGCATCCGGGGCTACCGTAGTGGATCCCCTTCGGGGATCAGGCAGAAGCCTGTATGAAGTAACCAGATAGATTCTCCAGGTTTTTGCCACCGGCCTGAGTCAAAATACAACCGATCCCATCCACAGCCCGAAGGGCTGACACAATGGTAGCCCCGGGTGAAACCCGGGGAAAGAATG
>CAZLKP010000309.1:4772-6069 GCA_964560095.1 uncultured Bacteroidia bacterium | reverse complement strand
GCGTGATGTTGACATAAGGACTGTAAGTTAACACTATTGACTAAACTCACTGTCCACTTAAAGATAGCAGATCCAGTATGATCCTGGTTTAGGTGGGGCGACACTGGCTATTCAGAGGACCTGGTAAAAAAATAACCCTGCCAAGGGTTTGAATCCTTGACAGGGATGAAAAACCTGATCGCAGCCCCCTACCCCATCAGATCCCAGCCATTGCGGTATTCGCGGGATACGAATTCGTTGGCTTCGTCGAAGTTGGTGATCTTCATTGCCTTGCCGTCCCAGAGGAGCTTTTTGCGGCCAATGAATTCCCGCCTGCGTCCCTGCCCTTTCGTGAAGGTCTGATAACTCCGGATGGCCAGATTGCCCATCAACACAGCTTCTGTCAGAGGACCGGAATAATCAAACGAAGAGGTGAGCTTCTGGTGCTCCGGACTGTTGAAACCAGCCTTCACGGCATCGGTCCAATAGACCTGATGACCATGTTCCGGATAATCGTGATACGCCATGCCACCGGTGTAGGAATCGTCAAATTCGCGTACCTCACCGCTATTCAGATAGAGCTTGGGATTTCGACCATAGACGCCACAGGTCATGATTCCTTTGTCACCAATCATGAGCACGCCATTAGTGCTATCCTCAGAGCCTAAAGAATGATCGGGCGGAATGAGGTCTGGATGGAAGGGACGAATACCGCCATCGGTCCAGTTCATGGTCACTTCCGAGGCATTTCTGTTTGAAGCGGGAAACTTCAACTGAATACTACTAGAAGGCGGACAGCCTTCAGGAATGTATTCTGGCACCCAATCCTGGATGAAAATTTGCCCAACACTGCATTCTACTTCAGTAGGGTAGCCGAGCCCCAGGACACGGAATGGCGGGTCAATGAGGTGGCATCCCATGTCTCCCAGAGCACCGGTGCCGAAGTTCCACCAACCACGCCACTTGAAGGGGTGATAAAGGGGATCATAGTCCACATAATTGGCTGGCCCGATAAATGTATCCCAGTCATCTTCGGAGATATGTTCAGGGAGGGTTTCTCCGGGAGGCACAGGAATCCCCTGCGGCCACACGGGGCGATTGGTCCAGACATGGATGGTATCCACTGTGCCGATGAGTCCTTCGTTGAACCACTCCTGCATCTGCACCTGGGCAGGCAAGGAAGCTCCCTGATTCCCCATTTGGGAGACGACCTTGTATTCGCGGGCGGCTTCGGTGAGTTTGCGGGCCTCTGCGATGTTGTGGGTCAGTGGCTTCTGCACATAGACATGAATGCCCAGTTGCATGGCAGCCATGGCTG
>CAZLKP010000309.1:0-4762 GCA_964560095.1 uncultured Bacteroidia bacterium | reverse complement strand
ACGTGATCCGGGGTGGAGATCGTGACCGCGTCGATCTCATCATTCATTTGGTCTAACATCACCCGAAAATCATTGAATCGACGGGCATTGGGCCATTTTTCCAGGGCCTGTCGCGAGCGCTGGGTATCGACATCGCAGATGGCGACGACATTTTCGGCTCCACGATTCCAGGCATTGAGGATGTCGGAGTAGCCTTTTCCGCCGGCACCGATGGTGGCGAGGTTGAGCTTGTCGCTGGGCGGGGTATAACCCCGGCCGAGCACGTGGCGTGGTACAATGGTGAACCCGGCAGCCGCCAGGGCTGACTTTTTCAGGAAGTCTCTACGTTTTGTCATGGATAGCGAGCATGAAGATTTTCTCCGCTTCTGAGTAGTCATCTGAACGGATCACCCTGAAGGTATTGAGAAAATCGGATTTGTGCTACCTGCTGCTTCTTGGGGTGGAAGGCCAGTGGCCAGGTTTCACATTTCATGGTTCTTTTCCTACCAGTCGGAGAGCATTGTTACACCCCTTCGGGGTTTTGGGAAAATAGGTACTCTGACCCCGGGTTGCACCCGGGGCTATTGTTGTTGATCTCCTTCGGGGAAGAGATATCACTTGCCATTTTCAAAGGGAAGGGCCAATTTTGGGGAGGTGCAGTTATTCATTGAGGTTTAACACTGGATGTTTATTGGCAGCTTGCTCAGCGAAAAGGATTGAAAGCCGTTTTTTATTTCCCGGATCAATCACCACGAGTGCAATCCCAGCCCGGAGGGCGACACAATCCTAGCCCCGGGTACAACCCGGGGGAAATAGTCTATATTCTTTTCCCAAAACCCCGGAGGGGTGAGACAAATACATCTGGGGAATTATCCTCAATGCGCCTCTAGCCAGGTCCTCCCGGTCCCCATTTCTACTTCCATGGGCACATCGAGCTGCACGGCGTTCACCATCTTGTCATAGACCATTGCTTTGATTTCCTCTACCTCGTCTTTGTGGACGTCAAACACCAATTCATCATGGACCTGCAGGATCATTCTGGAGCGGAAATTCTTTTCCTGCATGGCTTTGTGGATGTTGATCATAGCCAGCTTGATGATGTCGGCAGCCGTGCCCTGGATGGGTGAGTTGATGGCATTTCGCTCGGCAAAGCCACGCACGGTAGCATTGCGGGAGCTGATGTCGGACAGGTAGCGCCGACGCCCAAAAAAGGTCTCGATGTAGCCCTGCTCCCGGGCTTTTTCCACACATTCATCCATGAAGCCCTTGAGGCGGCTGTAGGTGCTGAAGTAGGTATCAATGATGTCTTTGGCATCCTTTCGGGAAATGCCCATACGCTGGCTGAGACCAAAGGCCGAAGGCCGAGATGCCGTAAATGATTCCGAAGTTAACGGTTTTGGCCGCAGAGCGCTGCTCGGGTGTGACCTCTTCCATCTTCACACCAAAAACCCGGGCGGCCGAAGACCGATGAATGTCATGCTTATTCTGGAAAGCCTCAATCATGGCTTCATCACCACTCATGGCTGCCATGATGCGTAACTCGACCTGAGAATAGTCCGCTGAGAGCAGCACATGATTGTCGTCACGTGGAATAAATCCCTTGCGCACCTCTCGCCCATCCTGGGTGCGGATAGGAATATTCTGCAGATTGGGATTGATGGAACTGAGGCGGCCTGTCACAGCCACCGACTGGCTGTAGGTGGTGTGCACCCGACCGGTTGTGGGATTGATCAGTTGAGGCAGGGCATCCACATAGGTAGATTTGAGTTTTTTGACGCCGCGATAGGCCAGGATGCGATCGGGAAGTTCATGGCTCGCGGCCAGGGTCGTAAGCATTTGTTCGTCGGTAACATACTGCCCGGTTTTGGTTTTCTTCTGCTTTTCTCCCTTTCCCAGTCCGAGCTTGTCAAACATGATCTCCCCCAGTTGCTTGGGAGAATTCACGTTAAATTCCTCACCTGCCAGTTCATAAATTTCTTTTTCCAGCACGTCCAGGCGATTTCCGAGCTCTTCTGAATATTCCGCCAGGGCTTGATGATCCAAGCGTACCCCTTCAAACTCCATGGCTGTGAGTACAGGCATCAGCGGTTGCTCGATGGTTTCGAACACCTGGTTGTTTTTAACTTTCGGCGCCAGCTTTTCCTTGAGCCAGAGGGTGATATCAGCATCTTCAGCGGCATACTCTACCAGGTCTGCCACTTCTACCTCCCGCATGGTTTTCTGGCCTTTGCCTTTTTTGCCGATGATGGTTTCGATGGAAACGGGGGTGTAATTCAACAGTTCTTCGGCCATGGCATCCATGCCGTGCTTGCCATTGGCATCCACGATGTAGTGGGCCAGCATGGTGTCGAACATGGGTTTTGCGACTTCAATGCCGTAATTTTTCAGCACCAGGAGATCGTACTTCAGGTTTTGACCGATTTTGATGATGGAAGGACTCTGAAAAATAGGAGCAAATTCGTTCAGGATTGCAATTATCTCTTCCCGGCTCATCGCCTCGGGAATGTGAACGTAAAATGCCTCCCCCACTTTTACAGAAAAGGATAAACCGACTAATTCTGCCTGCATCGCATCAATGGACGTGGTTTCTGTGTCAAAGCACACCTCATCGGACTTCAAGAGCAACCGAATCAACTCAGCACGTTTCTCCGGCGTGTCCATCAGGGTATAGCTGTGCTTGCGATTTTCGATGGTTTGATGGGCTCCTTCAAATTCAATGCTGACCTCGGGTACCTCCTCCCCATCCACATTTCCAAACAAATCCTTCTGCTGATCCGGGCGCATCGGATTGAGCTTGCTGTTCATGATTCGCTCGGCCGTAGTCCGGAATTCCAGCTCCTGCATCAGCTGCATGAGTGCTTCCAGGTCGGCGTGGCCCATCTTGAGCGATTTCAGATCCCAGTCAAAGGGCACATCGCATTTGATGGTGGCAAGCGATTTGGATTGAAGGCCCTGTTCGGCGTGTTCGATGATACTGGCTTTGATGGCTTTCCTGCTAATTTCCTCCACCCGGTCAATGATGGTTTCCATGTTTCCATACTCACTCAGAAGCGCCACGGCAGTCTTGTCTCCGATCTTGGGGATACCGGGAATATTGTCTACCGAATCTCCTTTTAACCCCAGAAAATCGATGATCTGGCCGGGCCTCACCCCAAATTTTTCAGTAATATCAGTGGGCCCCAGTACAGAAAATCCACCCCCGCGACTGTTTGGCTTATACAAAAACACGTTGTCTTTGACGAGCTGCGCGTAGTCTTTGTCGGGGGTCACCATGAAGACTTCGTACTTGTCTTCATCGACCTGCTGAGAAATGGTCCCGATGAGATCATCAGCCTCAAAGCCGTCTTTCTGCAGACAGGGGATGTCCAGGATTTCCAGCAGTTTTCGCACGTATGGCTGAGCGGCCCGCAGGTCTTCGGGCATTTCCTCCCGATTGGCTTTGTATTCCTTGAATTGTTCGTGTCGGAACGTTGGAGCACTGGTATCGAAGACCACGGCGATATGGCTGGGATCTTCTTTGTTGATGATTTCGAGGAGGGTATTGGTAAACCCGAACACCGCAGAGGTATTGAGGCCTTTGGAGGTAAAACGGGGATTACGGATGAATGCAAAATGTGCTCTATAGAGCAGCGCATAGGCATCCAACAGGAAGATTTTTTCTTTTGCCATGATGGGAGGTCGAATCGCGAAAAATACCCAATCAATTAACGGCAGGAAGACAAGAATGAAAAATGAAACCGGGCTTAATTCACGATCTCCCCGATGGGCATTTCACTTTCGGTAGGCTCGGGTCCATAGACAAAGATATCGATGGGTGTCGCAGCTCTGACACTATCGCCAATACCGGCAGATGGCCGCTGGTTATAGACCCTTCCATGCTGATCCACGGGGCCATTGGGGTTATAGGATACACCACCCAGCTGCAGCAGGCTGCTTCCGATCATATTGAGAGCCTCTTCATAGGTCAGGCCGGTGAGATCCGGGATCGGCACGCGAAAAGAGCCTCCCTTTTTGCTCACCACCACATCAATTTTGGCCCCTACGGGCACCCTTTCACCTTTGGTGATTTCCTCTCCGTCGTAGGACACCTCCAGTACCTTGTCGTAGGAAATATCTTCCTTAAATGTCACCCGGCCCAGCGACAGACGCCTTCCTTCCAGGGCCACCTTGGCCTGGTACAAAATCATGTCTTCGATGCCTGGGAGGCTCACCATGGGCGGAGTTCGCTGATTGATGGTGAGGGAGATTCTGCGGTCTGGCTTCACCCGCTTATAGGCTTCGGGGTATTGCTTGAGCACCGTGCCGGCAGGTACGCCTTCGAGATAAGTGGAATCCAGCACAAACGGATTCAGGTCAGCCTCTTCCAGTGCAGCTATGGCTTCCTCCAGCGACAGTTGCTGCACATCCGGCACGGTGATGCCTTCACCGTGGCGGGCGTAGGAAGGAAGGATCCAGAAAAACACGGCCAAATATGCCACTATCCCAAACAGGACCAGCCCAAGCAGGGTGAGAAAAAATTCACGGCTGATAAAGTATCGAAGCATAAGTATGCAATCAGTCTTGATAGAACCCTTCGAAGATAAGGGAAATTGCCGGATCAGGCAGACCTACATCCGTGAAGGTACACGGATGCCTAGCAAGCGCATGGCTTCAGCGATGATGCGTCCGGTGAAATCGGCCAGGGCGAGCCGGAAGGCCGAGGTAGCAGGAGCATCTTCCCGAAGGATTTTAGCTTCCTGATAAAACCGGTTGAACTCTTTGGCCACATCGAACACATAATTGG
>CAZLKP010000308.1:2132-6119 GCA_964560095.1 uncultured Bacteroidia bacterium | reverse complement strand
CAAAGTCAAAGAAATCGCCCTGATTGTGGGGGTGAGTGAACGCACGCTTTCCAAATGGTTTAAACTGTATCTGGATGGCGGGCTGGATGCCCTACTCGAACAGCACTACCGCGAACACCGGGGATCCAAACTGGAACCCCACCAATCAGCTATTCGTCAATTCTGGAACACCCACCCCGATGCGCGGCTGGAGGATCTCCAACACTGGCTCCGGAAGGTGAAACATGTGGAAGTGGAATATAGCTGGCTCTACCGATACCTGGAACGCAATGGCATCAGAAAAGAAGATGTGAAATCGCCAGATTAACAAGACTGAGCCAGATAGTAAAAACAAGCAGCGAGATTTGTCTCATTCTACTTTTACGCTATCTTAAAATTCAATTTCGACATGTAATAGCGGCTCATGCAAAACATCATCCGACTGTCCATTCTCCTGATTGTCACCCTGGCCGTGTTTCCGATTCTGGCTTTTCAGTATGACCAGTCCATGACCGACGCCCAATGGGCATGGTTCAAAGAATCGGGAATACTCATGCTCGTGATTGCAGGTATTGCGTTTGTACTGGCTGAGATCACCAAAAACTATTCTCAGACCGACAAACTCTGGGGGCTCACGCCCATTATTTTTGTGTGGCATCTCACTTGGCGGAGTGGTTTCGACGAGCGCCTGATGCTCATGGCAACACTCGTGACACTCTGGGGCCTGCGGCTGAGTTACAACTTTTCAAGAAGAGGAGGATTTTCCTGGAAATTCTGGGAGGGAGAAGAAGACTACCGCTGGGCGGTTCTGCGAAATATGCCAGCATTTAAAGATAAGCCTCTGCGTTGGAGTCTGTTTAATCTCTTTTTCATTGCGCTGTATCAGCACACGCTGATCTGGTTGTTTTGCATGCCTGCGCTGGTAGCAATGGGTGGTTCTTCGCTGAATATGCTCGATGGGCTGGCTGCCGGATTATTCCTGGCATTCTTGGCCCTGGAAACCGTGGCTGATCAACAACAATTCAATTTCCAGACGGAAAAATATCGACGGATCAATGCCAAAGAACCCCTGGGTGGTGCCGGCTGGCTCCATGCGGGTAGGCAAAGAAGCCCCAAAACGAGAAAGGAAGGTGTTTGATTGAGTATGGGGGTAATATGAACGCAAAAAATAACAGCCATTCTGCCCAAACAGAATGACTGCTGATAGTCTTTGGAGGAAAGGATCAGATGGGCAGGTTGAGTTTGTCTGCCAGGAACTTGTGGTAAATCCAGAGAATCAGGAACGCTCCGCCAGTGGCAGTCAGAAGCTCTCCAAGCAAAGGAATACTGGCCAGGTTGCGAATAACAGGAATCATACCGGCAATCCAGCCGCCTACCCCTGCACCGATCACACCAATGATCATAGAAGAAATCCAGCCGCCTTTCTCCTGCTGAGGCGTCAGCATCTTCGCGATGGCGCCGGCTGCCAGACCTACGAGTAAAAACCAAAGAAATTGAATCATACGTGGTCGTTGTTTATGTGATAATTTGACTGACAATCAGTCATCAAAAAGATAGGAAATTTTTCGGAAGGATGGGAAATTCCTCCTTCAGAACATTCCTTCATCCTTCGAAGTATTTCGCTCCCGTCCCAACACCCATTCTCTGTGCGTGCCAGGTTTTTTTCTGATCAACCCTGTTATCAGCCTTCCACTCCAGCTTGACGCCTAACAATTTCCGCATGCCGAGCCTGTAACAGTAGGGGTCATTGGACTGGTACATATCCATAGCCTGGCCATCGTGTTCGACACCATGGAAGATATGACCGAAGCTGCTATGCTTCACGAATATCCCGAAACACAACGGCGTCATAAACATGATCGGCATGGACTTGCCTGCCCGGGCCAGCGATCCCTTTTCCTGTCTGCTCAGTGTGGTCAGGGGAAATCCGGACGTAGAAACAGTCGGGGGATCTACCCCCGACAACAACCTCATCGTGATGCACATCCTGGAAGCAGCCCGGATTTCTGCCGAACGAGGAGAGACCGTGTTGTGGGAGGCGGTGAAATAACAACAGGGCTTTTGCCGCTGCCTGATGTAAATTTTCAGATTTACGCCGACTGGCGCATCATCTTCTCCAAAATCGCCTTTGCGGCAACAGGCACCACCGTTCCGGGTCCAAATACGCCGGCAACGCCTGCCTCAAATAGGAAATCGTAATCCTGCTGGGGGATGACCCCACCGGCTACCACCAGGATATCTTCCCGGCCCAGCTTTTTCAACTCAGCGATGAGCTGCGGTACAAGGGTTTTGTGACCAGCTGCGAGACTGGAAACACCCACGACGTGTACGTCGTTTTCTGCTGCCTGCATGGCAACTTCTGAAGGCACCTGAAAGAGCGGACCGATGTCCACATCAAATCCCAGGTCAGCAAAGCTGGTGGCAATGATCTTCGCTCCACGGTCGTGGCCGTCCTGGCCCATTTTCGCTACCAGAATTCGTGGCCTGCGCCCATCCAGTTCAGCAAACTGATCGGCCAGCTTCCGGGCTTCCATCACGCCCTGTTGCTCGCCGCCGGCTTCCTGTGCATATACACCAGACACCGACTGGATGTTTGGCTGAAAGCGACCAAAAGAGGATTCCATGGCGTCTGAAATTTCACCCAATGTCGCCCTATGGCGGGCGGCAGTCACGGCCAGCTTTAGCAGGTTGCCTTCACCGCTTTTCGCTGCTTCACCAATGGCGGCCAGTGCCTGATCTACCGCAGCCTGGTTCCGGCTCGATTTGATTTGATTGATTCGTTCGACTTGCGAGATACGCACGGCGGCATTGTCCACATCTCGGATGTCAAATTCGTCTTTTTCTTCCGTTTTCCAGCGGTTCACCCCTACGATCACATCCTGGCCGGAGTCGATCCGGGCCTGCTTGCGGGTGGCTGCTTCTTCGATCCGGAGTTTGGGGATGCCGGCTTCAATGGCCTTGGCCATGCCGCCGTGTGCCTCCACTTCTTCAATGAGCTTCCAGGCGCGATGTGCCAGTTCGTGGGTCAGTTTTTCCACGTAGCAGCTGCCTGCCCAGGGATCGACGGATTGGGTGATGTTGGTTTCATTCTGGATAAACAACTGGGTATTTCTGGCAATCCGGGCAGAAAAATCTGTCGGCAGTGCGATGGCCTCATCAAAGGAATTGGTATGCAGACTTTGCGTGCCACCGAAGACTGCAGCCATGGCTTCCACACAGGTTCTTGCTACGTTGTTCAGCGGATCCTGCTCGGTGAGACTCCAGCCAGAAGTCTGGCAGTGGGTCCGCAGCGACATGGATTTGGGATTTTTGGGGTTGAATTGCTTCACGATTTTCGCCCAGAGCAAACGACCTGCCCGTAGTTTGGCGATTTCCATGAAGACATTCATCCCGATTGCCCAGAAAAACGACAAACGCGGCGCAAAGGCATCGATATCGAGCCCGGCATCCAGCCCGGTACGGAGATATTCGAGGCCATCTGCCAGGGTGTAGGCCAGCTCCAGGTCGGCTGTGGCACCGGCTTCCTGCATGTGGTAGCCGGAGATGGAGATGGAGTTGAACTTCGGCATGTGCTTCGAGGTGTAGGAGAAAATATCCCCGATGATGCGCATGCTCGGAAGCGGCGGATAGATGTAGGTATTCCGCACCATAAACTCCTTGAGGATGTCATTTTGGATGGTGCCGGAAAGTTTGTCGCGTGACACGCCCTGCTCCTCTGCAGCCACGATATAAAAGGCCATGACTGGAATAACGGCACCATTCATCGTCATCGACACCGACATATCGCCCAGAGGAATTTGGTCAAACAGAATCTTCATATCCTCTACCGAGTCAATGGCTACCCCCGCTTTGCCGACATCGCCTTCCACCCTGGGGTGGTCGGAATCGTAGCCACGGTGGGTGGCCAGATCAAAGGCTACAGACAGACCTTTTTGCCCGGCAGCCAGGTTCCGTCGATAAAACGCGTTGGATTCCTCGGCGGTGGAAAATCCAGCATACTGCCTCACC
>CAZLKP010000308.1:0-2122 GCA_964560095.1 uncultured Bacteroidia bacterium | reverse complement strand
CGGGTGTGGACGTCTGCCGGTACCGAGTGAGTCGCTCTTCGAGATCCTCTGCGGTAAAGAGCTGATCAATCTCGATTTGTTCAGGTGTTTTCCACGGCAGCCCCTCTTGTACGGGCTTTTGAGATGAAGAAGAAGCCTGAAAATTGGGCGTTTTTTTGCTGAAATCGGGTCGCATGGGCGAATATTTCGGTGAAAGCGAAAGATAACATAAGGTACGACAATTTCAGAAAGACCTTTGTCAGTGCAGATGGCGTCAGAGGTCAGGGGTTGAAGTTTGAGGTTCGAGGTTCGAGGTTCACGGTTCACGGTTCACACCCGCCAGAGGCGGGCAGGCTAAAGGACACGGAGGAAGAGCACGAAGGTCACAAAGGTGCTGGAGCACTCCCGTCTCGGTTCTCGCATCTCGCTTCTCGCTTCTCAATATCTAATACAGCCCAATTCCTCGGATCGCTACTGGTCCGAGGGATTTTTTGAATGCTATCCGCACATCGCTAACCTCCAATGGCTCCAATCGCAGCATGCGCCGATAGCCCACCGTCGTGCCTTCTTGCAACGTGCGCCATTCTCCATTCACCTTCGCCAGCACTTCAAATTCCTCCACCCGCTGTCCCAGTTGAATGTATTCTTCCAGTTCTACCATCCGGATGGCTACTGGCTGGGGGAAACTGAGGGTAACGGTTGCGGAAGCGACACTGTCCTCGACGGCCCAGTAGGTGGAATCGATTCCATCATTGAGATGACAGGCACAGAAGGCATCGCTGTTGCCACGGACCTGAGAGGCCGCAATCCTCGCATTGTCGGCATGATTGGTTTGTCGATCGCTCTCCACCCAGGCGGCCAGTTCCATCAGCCGGGCAGAGTCGTTGGGGTGGATGAGTCCACGTGTATCCACCGGCATATTGAGTAACAGGAGGCCATTCCTCCCCAGCGAATGATCGTAAATCGCCTGTAACTGCTCCAGCGATTTGACCGCCGTATCCTCCTCCGGATGATAATACCAACCCGGGCGGATGGAGGTATTCACCTCTGCAGGCACCCAGTGGGTACCGCCTTTGTGGCCGGATGTGAGCTGCTTGTAATCGGGCGTACCGGGGTAAAAGCCCTCAGTATGGAGGGTGGACCAGTTGGTGGAATTGGCCCAGCCTTCTTCATTACCCACCCAGCGACAACCAGGACCCGCATCACTGAATATGATGGTGTTGGGCTGCAGTTCCAGCGCCAGAGCAAAGGTACTGTCCCAGTCGTAGTAGGTCTGGCGGTCCACCTGCCGCATTTCGTTAGCACCGCCGTAATAGCCGTCGCCGCCATTGGCTCCATCAACCCAGAATTCAAAGATCTCCCCGTAGTTGGTGAGGAGCTCGCGCATCTGGTTGCGGTAATAATTGATGTATTCGGGCTGGCCGTAGTCGGGGTGATTGCGATCCCAGGGAGAGAGGTACAGGCCCAAATTCAGTCCGAATTCGTCGCAGGCTTCCCGGAGTTCCTGCACCAGATCGCCATTTCCGTTTTTCCAGGGGCTGTTTTTGACCGAATGCTCCGTAAATTTCGACGGCCAGAGGCAAAAGCCATCATGATGTTTGGCGGTGAGGATGATCCCTTTCATCCCTGCGGCTTTGGCGATGCGGGCCCACTGGCGGCAGTCGATGCGGGTCGGATTGAATTGCTCCGGCGACTCGTTGCCATAGCCCCACTCCTGGTTGGTGAAGGTGTTCATATTAAAATGAATGAACATGTTCATCTCCATTTGCTGCCAGGCGACCTGCTGGGGGGAGGGCACGGGATCCAGCGGTTTCGGCGGCGATACCTCGGCGGGCAATTGGCAGGCGAGGAGAAGGACGAGTGGGAGAAATGGGAGATATTTCATGGAGAAGAATTTGAACAGAGGAATATAGGAACTAAGGGACAGGGCATGCCCTGTCCCTACTGCAGCCATTTGCGCACCCGCGCCACATCGGGGTGGGTGATGCCCGCCGCCTCCAGCTCGTCGAGGTCGGCGAGGAAGACCGCATTCCAGGTGCGGGTGTCGTCGGGATAGGGCTGGCCGGCGAAGCGCGTATAGATCGCCTCGGCCTCGGCGTACTTGCCCTGGAAGAGCAGGGCCGAGGCCAGGTTGGTGTAGATC
>CAZLKP010000307.1:5104-6169 GCA_964560095.1 uncultured Bacteroidia bacterium | reverse complement strand
ACGTCGGATAACGGCGGAGCCACCTATTTTGGTGCCACCAACGGCCCCCTGCGCAAGGGCTACAGTAGTACAGGCAGTTTTACTTTTCCGGTCGGTGACGGCACCGAGTATTCCCCCATTTCCCTTGACTTTACTTCCGGCACCTTCGTCTCCGCCGCGGTGGATGTGAGTCTGACTTCAGGTAAGCACCCAAGCAACAGCTCTTCCAACCACTATATCAACCGATATTGGTCAGTCAACACATCTGGTATTAGCGGATTCGACTGCGACCTGTTAGCCACCTACGCAACTGGTGACATTGTAGGAACTGAATCTGAACTGTACGGGGGCAAATGGGATGGTGCCTGGACCGTGCTGGGACCTGTATCAACAGGCGACAATCAGATCACTGGAACTGTGACCAGCTTTTCAGACATCACCGCTGGCGAGCTAGGAGCCTTCCCGGTGGAATGGCTGTCATTTGAGGCTATGCCCATGAATAGGCAGGTATCCCTCAATTGGGCCACCGCATCGGAAATCAACAGCGACTACTTCGCCGTGGAGCGCAGCAGTGAGCAGGCGGCCTGGACCGAGATAGGCAAGGTACAAGCAGCAGGATTTTCCTCGGAAGAATCTCACTACACATTCCTGGATGAGTCGCCCTTGATGGGGGAAGCCTTGTATCGCCTTCGCCAGGTAGATTTTGATGGAAAGGTGGACTACTCTGATGTGAAATCAGTCTGGTTGAATGGCTCACTGCATGTCTACCCAAATCCAGTGAGGGAGATCCTGTATGTTGATCTGCCGACAGGAGACTGGCGAGCCAGGATGTACGACCAATTAGGAAGGAAGATACGTGACATTCCTGCGCTAACTCACAACATTAACATCAGTATGATGCCATCGGGCTCCTACCTGCTTATTCTAGAGAATAAAACAGGACAATTCCTCAGTGAGCAAATTGTGGTTGAGTAGACGATCGCTCTCTTTACATGCAGATACAGACAAGTTTGTCTCAAACGTGAATGAAACCACAGAGAATCACAGAGTTCTGCACAAGGTCCTCGTGCTCTGTCAAAGCAGACA
>CAZLKP010000307.1:0-5094 GCA_964560095.1 uncultured Bacteroidia bacterium | reverse complement strand
TCCGTAGATGCCTCTGTGTTCCTTTGTGGTTAAATCTTGATTTTGAGACAACCTTGTCTGTTATGATATTCATTCTGTTTCCGTCAAACAAACGCTGCCAACTCCTTCAATTTGATTTTCCCTTCATAAATCGCCTTTCCCACGATAGCCCCTCCCAATCCATCTGAGGCTAAGTGCTCCAGGTCTTTCATTGAGCTCACCCCGCCGCTGGCAACCAAATCCAGTTCCGGAAATAAGGACAATAACGTCTGGTACAACTCAATTGCTGGACCGGCGAGCACCCCATCCCGACTGATGTCGGTTGTCACAACTGTACGTAGGCCGTATGGGAGAAAACTCCGGATGAAATCCCCCAGGAGGATGGTGGTTTGCTCCTGCCATCCGGACACGGCAATTTTTCCGTCGCGAACATCAGCAGAAAGAATTATCACTTCCCCTCCTTTTTCCTGGAGCCATGCGGAAAACTGGGCTGGATGTTTGACAGCCAGACTGCCTACATTGACTTGCTTCGCCCCAGATTCGAGAGCGATGCGGAGATCTTGGTCTGATTTGATGCCTCCCCCTACATCCACACTCAAATCAGTTTGGGTGCAAATACGCTCCAGAACTTTCCAGTTGATCAGATGGCTTGCTTTGGCCCCGTCAAGATCCACCAGATGAAGGTGGGTCAGACCAGCATCCTCAAATTCTTTGGCTACCTCCAGGGGGTCTTCACGATACTCTGTCTTGCGGGAATAATCGCCTTTTTCGAGGCGAACACATTTCCCGTCGATCAGATCGATGGCAGGAATAATTCTCATAAAATGATCTGTTACCGGGCAAAATCACGGGCTTCGAGTTCATGAAGTGCTCGAAGTTTTCTCGCCAGTTCCGCTGATTGTCTGAAACTCAACGTTTGCTGAGCATCCGAAACGGCTTTTTCGGGAAAGGGATGCGTTTCATAAATTACCCCATCTGCACCTGCCATGAGCGATGCCAAGGCAATCGGTTCCACATAGTCACGAAGTCCAATACCGTGAGAAGGATCAGCTATCACAGGTAAATGTGACTTCTCCTTCAGCATCGCAATGGCATTGACATCCATGGTGTTACGATAGGCCTTTTCGTAGGAGCGAATGCCGCGCTCACAAAGCAGAATTTTCTCATTCCCACCGGAGAAAATGTATTCGGCAGAATGCAGCAATTCGTCAATTGTACCAGAGATTCCCCGTTTTAACAAGACCGGTCGGTCCACTTCACCCAGTGCATCGAGAAGATTGAAATTCTGGGTATTGCGTGCTCCTACCTGGAAAATATCCACATAATCAATCATGCCGTCGATCTGGTCCGACTGCATCACCTCGGTGATGATTTTGATTCCTGCTTCGCGGGCCATGCTGTACCACATTTTCAGACCGTCGGGTCCAAGGCCACGAAAGCTGTAGGGGGAGGACCGGGGCTTATATACACCACCCCGCATAATTCGGATCCCCTGCTCCTGAAGGTGCGAGATCACCGCAGCTATTTGTTCTTCGCTTTCGATAGAACACGGTCCAGCCATCAAGGCCAGGCCACCGTCTCCAATTTGCGCCCCATCACCCAGATCAATCACCGTTGGGTGAACCTTCCATTTTCTCGACACCAGTTTGTAGGCGTCCGTCACGACGTGAATGTCTCTGACACCCTCCATACCGCCCAGACGACGGATATCGACGTCTGGCTTTCCGATCAGCACGAGGTAGCGGCTATGTTGAGTCGAGACTTCATTGGCTTTGTAGCCCACGGCCTTGATTTCCTGACGCAGGGCCTGTTCGGCGGCTGGAGACATGTGGGATTCCAGTTGGATAATCATGAGTGAATCAGCATTGGAAATATTCAGGTGGGGAGCGCCAGGAAATTTTCCAGGATTTTTGCTCCGACGACTCCACTTTTCTCCGGATGAAACTGCGTAGCAAAATAGTTGTTTTTCTGCATCACCGCAGAAAAGGGGAAACCATAGGTGGATGTGGCAATCGTGCTTTCACCGGGCTCGACAAAAAAGCTATGGACAAAATAGACATAGGGTTCTGCTGGCAAATTTTTCAGAAGCGGACCAGGCGTTTCATTGAGTAGGTTCCAACCCATATGAGGCACTTTTCCAACTGAAGCCGGAAAGCGTTTCACAGCATGATCAAACACAGCGAGGCAATCCACATCACCTTCCTCTGAATGATTAGCCATGAGCTGCATGCCCAGGCAAATCCCCAGAAATGGCTGCGACAAGGATGTGAGAACCTCGTCGAGCCCTTTGGCCCGAAGGTAAGCCATCGCGGTGGACGCCTCTCCTACCCCGGGAAAAATCACTTTGTCGGCCGCAGCCAGTTCTTCCGGGTCATCGGTAAATCCTGCCTGCACACCCAGACGCTCCAGCGCATATTGCACCGATTGGACATTTCCCGCATTGTATTTAACGATGGCAATGCTCATATGTCTCTGCTGTCATCAACGCAAGGACAAACCAAGGGAATCAGCAGAAAACAAAAAAATGAACTGGTATCATTTCAGCAGAAATTCCCGGCATTACAACAACTCACTTGCGATGTTGGCCAGCTCCGAGCGCTCGCCTTTCTCCAGGGTAATATGCGCAAAAACATGCTGACCTTTCAGCTTGTCGATCACATAGGAGAGGCCGTTGGATTGGGCATCCAGGTAGGGCGTATCAATCTGACGCACATCCCCGGTAAAAATGAGCTTGGTCTCTTCTCCTGCGCGGGTGATGATGGTTTTGATTTCGTGGGGCGTGAGATTTTGCGCTTCATCAATGATGAAAATGACCCGTGAGAGGCTACGCCCCCGAATGTAAGCCAGCGGGGTGATGAGTATTTTCTCATCCTCCAGCATACTCTCAATTTGTTTGTAGCGCTTTTCGGAGGGGTTGAATTGCGACTTGATAAACTTCAGGTTATCCCACAGGGGTTCCATGTAGGGATTGAGCTTGGAATTGACATCTCCTGGGAGAAATCCAATGTCCTTGTTGCTGAGTGGCACCACAGGTCTAGAAATGAGGATCTGGCGGTACTCCCGCTTTTGGTCAAGAGCACCTGACAGCGCGAGCAGCGTTTTGCCGGTACCGGCCCCTCCCTGAATGGTCACGAGTTTGATGTTGTCATTAAAGAGGGCATCAATGGCGAAGGCCTGCTCGGCGTTTTTGGGCGTAATGCCGTAGGCATGGTGTTTTTCCACGCGGACCAGTTTCTGATTACCGTGAGAATACGTGGCGAGGGCAGACTTATTCCCGTTTTTGACGATGAAATAATGATTGTCCAACGGCAATTTGTCCAGCACATCCAGGGCGGGAATGGAGCCGTCGTTAAACAACTGGTCAATCAAGGATGTATCGACCCCTTCTACCAGAGATTTTCCGGTGTAGAGATCATTGATGTCGGGCACTTTACCCGTTTCATAATCTTCGGCGGGAATATTGAGCGACTTAGCTTTGAGGCGCAGGTTGATGTCTTTGGTCACCAGCACCACCCTGGCATTTGGCTCAGCCTTTTTGAGGGAAATTGCCGCATTGAGAATTTTGTGATCCGCTTTGCGCTCATCAAAAATTTTCTCGGCATCCTGTCCCTGATCGACATCGGGCATGACCACTTTGAATCGCCCGTGGGCCTGCCCATTGATGGGAATCCAGTCCCGGAGAGAAGCCTTGGAGGATCGCAAATCCAAGAAACGGATGAAATCGCGGGCTTCGAAATTTTTGGTGGAATTTCCCTGTTTGAAGTTGTCTAATTCTTCGAGAACCGGAAGGGGAATCGCGACATCGTTCTCTTCAAAGTTGATGATGGCCTGACCGTCGTGAAGAATGACAGAAGTGTCGAGAACATATATTTTGCGTACAGAAGCACTCTTATTGCTCATTCAGCAATATATAAGAAAGTGAAAAATCATCGCTCGAATGTGAGCGTACATCAAGTTGGAGAATTTACAGAATCTGGAGAAAAAGCGAAGGGTTGTTTTGGAAATGTTATGCACAATTGTGGTCGAAAGTCGAAGCTGTGGTCCCAAATTCATCATTCCTTGTTCCTCTGTTCGATATTCCTCTATTCCTTTCTCTCTATCCCATACCAGCGCACCGCATTATCTCCCATGATTCCCGCTTTTTCGCTTTCGGACAAGGTAGAAATAAAGCGCTGAACGACATCCAGCACGGCGTCATACTCCGCTGCCAGCAGACAAACCGGCCAGTCGGAGCCAAACAGCAGTCTCCTCGGTCCGAAGGCCTCCAGTGCTGTTTCCATGACAGGAAGCAGATCATCGTAGGTCCATGTCGCCCAGTCAGCTTCCGTTACCATGCCTGAGATCTTGCAGGCCACGTTGGGAAAAGAGGCCAGGGAATGGATGGAATGGCTCCACAGATCGTAGTCCCCTGTTTTGATGTAGGGCTTGGCCAGGTGATCCAGCACAAAGGTGACATCAGGGTTTCTTTTCACAGTCTCAATAGCCTGACTGAGTTGGTGAGGAAAAACCAGCAGATCGTAGGAATAGCCTCTCTGCCCAAGGAGTTGCAAGCCGGACTGAAAAGCAGGATCCAGCATAAACTCTGGATCAAGCTCGACCTGCACGATGTGACGAAACCCAACAAGCGTCTGTTCATTCTCCCACTGGTCCAACACAGATACCAGATCCGGATCTTTCAGATCCACCCAGCCTACCACGGCCTTGATGAAGTCATACCTGTTGGCCAGCCCTAGCAAAAAATCAGTTTCGGCCATCGTTTGATCGGCTTGCACAGCTATACAACCGTCAATGCAAGAAGCATCCAGAACTGATTGGAGATCTTCTGGCAGAAAATCCCGACGGATTCTCGCCATTGAGTCGTCAATCCACGCATGACGCCGTGAGTCATGGTGCCAGAAGTGTTGATGGGCGTCGAGGGTCATGGGGATGTGGAATTTACCAGACGACCTCAAAGGAGGAATACGGATTCGTAGCCCTGTCTCCGGACAGCAGAATTGCATTCTCAGCAATGGTCTGTGCCATGATTAAGCTGTCAAATGGGTCTCCGCAAAAAAGTGAGGTGCTTGCAATTCCCCTAAGCGTGAGGCTTCAATCGGCAGTTTGTTATGACATTGC
>CAZLKP010000306.1:4084-6173 GCA_964560095.1 uncultured Bacteroidia bacterium | reverse complement strand
TGGGCAGACTGGATTTGGTCATCATCGGGAAATCTTTCATTTTTCGATTATGAATTCTCGTGATTATCAGGCTGGGATTCAGGGCATCACATGGCGTGAAGTCGTCTTTCAGGTGATTTTGCATGGGCTGGTCTTCATCTTTTATTCCTTTGACCGGCACCAGACAGAATTTCAGCTGTATAAATTGGTGTTCTTCCTGGATTATGCGATAGCCGCCTTCCTGATCAATTATTTCCTGTTACCTCACTTCTTTTATCGGGGGAAGTATCTTCTTTTCTTCATTTTTGTGGCTTTGGTTGTCGCAGGAATTGTGGCCATGGAAGAGCTGGTGCTGGAGCAGATATTCTTCCCCGACACCAGAGGGCGAAGGTTTCCGGGGGTTTTCACCTCTTTGCTTGATGTGATGCCGGTGATGACCATCCTTTCCGGGTTTAAATTCGGCTGGGATGCCATGAAGAAACAACACGAAGTGGACAGCCTCAAAACCGCCATGGCGGAAAGCGAACTGCAGTTTCTCAAATCGCAGATCAACCCCCATTTCCTGTTCAATAACCTGAACAATTTGTATTCCTATGCGCTCACCAATTCGCCCAAAACACCGGATATCATTCTGGAACTGAGTGAGGTGCTGCGCTACATGTTGTATGATTGTCGGGAGGAGTATGTGCCACTGTCCAAAGAAATTGAGCAGTTGGAGAACTTTACCCGCCTGAATGAGCTGCAAATCGAAGAGAGGGGCAAGGTGGCCTTTCACGTGCCGGATCAGATTCCTGGCTATCGAATTGCCCCGTTGATTCTGGTCGTGTTCATTGAAAATGCCTTCAAGCACAGCCAGGCCGGCATGTCGGATGACATCGTGATCGAGATGAACATAGATGTGAAGGAGGGAGGAATTCTGCTGTTTTCCTGCCGGAATACCTATCAACCCTCTGCTCAGCAGAAAGATGTACCTCACGGCATTGGCCTTCAAAATGTGCAGAAGCGACTCCAACTTCTATATCCTGGTGTCTACGAACTCAGCACTTCGCACGACGGGCACTGGTATGAGGTGAATCTGAAATTGGAGTTGTGAGGGGAAATAAGAAATAAGAGAAAAGAGAAGTGAGACAAGAGGAGCGGGAAGAGGGACCAGCCCAAGAAGGAAAGCTGAGCCATTTTTCTTTTGGATGTCAACCTATGTTAGGTATAGGCACATCTGAAATATTCAATCTTCAATCAATTTCTTTCCATTCTTTTTAACTTTTTTGCCAGCCTACCTTTCCACCCATGCTGTCCTGTCTCATCATCGAAGATCAGCCACCTGCTCAGCGCATTCTGAAGGCCTTCATTCAGGATTATGGTACCCTGGATCTCAGGGAAACCTTTTCGGATCCGATCAAGGCCATGGAGTTTCTGCGTGAGGAGCCGGTTGATCTGATTTTTCTGGACATTCATCTGCCCAAAATATCCGGCGTGGATTTTCTACGATCCCTGACGCATCCACCGGCAGTGATTTTTACCACCGCATTTGCTGATTATGCCCTGGATGGCTATGAACTGAATGTGGTTGATTACCTGCTCAAGCCCTTTTCCTTTCAGCGATTTGTGCAGGCAATGGGCAAAGTTCAGGCACAGATTCTCTCCCACGCCAGCCAGAGCGAAACCACAGGGGCTTACACCTTTCGGACCACATTTATCAAATCTGGTCATGAACACATCCGGATCAGGGTCGAAGACATCATCTATATCCACTCAGATGCTGATTATACTGAGATTCACCTGCCGTCGAAGAAGTACCTGAGTAATGAGCCCCTGCGCTACTGGATGGAAGCGTTGCCACAGGAGGAATTTATCCGCATTCATAAATCCTACATCGTTCATCTGGACAAGGTGGAGAAAGTATCTGGCAACCAGGTATATCTGCCCGGAGGAGCAACCCTTCCGATTGGCCGGGCCTACAAGGATGGGCTGATGGGGCGGATCGAGAACTAGGGGACATAACGATCGATAAATCAGGTTGGAGAAAAAATGAACCGATGATGTACCCTACTGCGGGCCAGGTGATCATGACCAAAACCCTGAGAGAGAGTCCCCGGCCATCTTCGGTTCT
>CAZLKP010000306.1:0-4074 GCA_964560095.1 uncultured Bacteroidia bacterium | reverse complement strand
CCAACAGAGGGGGACACCTGTATGAAGTGCGTTCAGAAAACAAGCGAACTGTGGGCAGATGTTAGAAAGAGCAGGGGATATTGTTCATCATTTCAATTTCCCGGATCTATTTTCTTCCCATAGTAGAGATTGCAGGGCGGAAATCATATTTTGGGGGTAATAGCCTCATCCTTTATGCATCGCCCTATGTCCAACGTCCAGCCATTGACTTCACGCCTCAGGGAGCTTACGGAGGCCTTCCTCCGTGAATTTGACTCCCTCAACGCAGAAGAGTTGAACCACAAACCTGACCCCAATACCTGGTCCATCGCCCAGAATATTGATCATCTTATCAGGGTCAACGAAACCTACTTTCCGATCGTAGGAAAACTCAGAAAGGGAACCTATCGTACCCCACTGCTTGGCCGAGTTGGCTTTCTGGTCAATTTTTTCGGCAAGACGGTCCTCAACTCTGTGCAGCCGTCTAATCCCAAAACCATCCGCACTTTCCCGATCTGGGAACCATCGCTGAGCGATCTTCCCGCAGATATCCTACAACAGTTTGAGCAACACCAGGCGAAATTGATCCGCTTGATGGAAGACGCGGATGTTCTCATAGGGCAAGGCGTCGTGATCGCTTCTCCGGCGAGCCAGTTCATCGTGTATAAACTGGAAAGGGCCTTCGAAATCATCATCGCTCACGAGGAGCGACATCTGGAGCAAGCGAAAAAGGCAGGGATGATGGCGTGAAATGAAAAAATCCATGTTTTCCAAATTCTCCTTTCATCCTTCCGCCAGATTCTGTAAGGTTGCAAAAAACCAACAGCCCAATGACCAAAGATGCCCTGAAACTACAAGGCCTGGAAAAAATTCGTGCGGATTTCCAGGAACTCATGATCATTTTCAAGGAGATGCTCCGTTCGCTGGGAGAAGATCAGCTGGCGGATGTGATTCCGCTGGGAGATGAGCCCGTTTCGTTCAATCACAGGGGCATCCCCGATGAAAAGCTGGCCCAGGCCATCGGGATTTCCTTTGAGATGCTCAACATGGTGGAGGAAAATGCTGCCACGCAGTTTCGACGTCAGATGGAAACCCAGCTTGGGCTCGAAGCTACCAGAGGCTCATGGGGCGAAACCCTGGATCTTTGGAAACAACAAGGTATCTCCGAAGATAAGATTCTGGATATTTTGCCGAATATTCGCGTGGTGCCTGTCCTTACGGCGCACCCCACCGAGGCCAAACGCCTCACTGTGCTGGATATTCACCGGGAACTCTATCTTCTTCTGGTAAAAATGGAAAACACAGTCTGGACCCCTGCCGAGCAGGCCGTGATCCGTCAGGATCTCACCAGCCTGATGGAACGCTGGTGGCGAACCGGGGAAATCTACCTGGAGAAACCCGCACTTTCAGATGAGCGGGGAAACCTGATGCACTATTTCGTGAATGTATTTCCCGAAACCCTCCGAATCACCGACCAGCGGCTCATTGATGCCTGGGAAAAGAGCGACTATTCCCCCGGAAAACTCCAGTGGCCCGAGCAGTTTCCGCTGCTGCAATTTGGCAGCTGGGTAGGCGGCGATCGTGACGGCCACCCCTTTGTGACACCAGAGTTCACCGCGTCCACCTTGCAATTGCATCGGCAGGCTGCCCTAAAGATGCTTCGTGGCGAACTGGTTCAACTGGCGGCCAGGCTCAGTTTCTCCAGTTATATGAATGTGTTTCCGCAGAGGTTTCTGGCGGAGCTGGCCGAAACTGCGGGGAGTCTCGCAGAAGCGGGACAGAAAGCGGTGGAACGCAATCCATCCGAGCCACTGCGACAGTTCGTGAATCTCCTGCTGGTTCGTCTGGATCATACCATGGACCGTGATTGTGAGCCAGGAGATCCGGTCTGTTTTCACCGGTCGGATGATCTAGCAAAGGAACTCAAGACCCTCCGCCAGATCCTGATTGAATTGCACTCGGAAAGACTGGCCCAACAGTGGCTCTTCCCCATCGAGCGGATGCTGGCCTGCTTTGGCTTTCATCTGGCGAAGCTGGACATTCGGCAAAACAGCGAATACCACGAAAAGGCCATCACCCAAATTCTGGAAGCTGCGGGATTTGAGGATGCGGATTATGGGAGCTGGAGCGAAGAGAAACGCATGGCTTTCCTCAACGAAGAACTGAAAAGTCATCGTCCCTTTGCAGTGCCGGGTCGCTCTATCGGCCCGGAGGCCGACAATGTGCTAGGCTACTTCAGGGAGGTGAGGAGATATATTGACAGATATGGCGCAGAAGGCATTGGTTCAATTATCGTGAGTATGACGCGATCAGTGAGTGATTTGCTCGTCGTCTATCTCTTTATGCGGGAAGTCGGCATGAGCGACACTGGCCATACCGTGGTGCCGCTGCTGGAAACCATCGACGATCTCATGGCAGGACCAGAGATTCTGGAAGGCTACCTCACCCATCCTTTTGTGAAAGTCCGGATGGATACCAAGGGATCGAAGATGCAGGAAGTGATGCTGGGCTACAGCGACAGCAACAAAGATGGCGGTATTCTCACCAGCCGCTGGAACATTTATAAGGCTGAGGAGAAGCTCACTGAAGTGGGGGACAAACTGGGGATTAAGCTTTGCTTTTTCCATGGTCGGGGTGGTACCATCAGCCGGGGAGGTGGAAAAATTCACCGTTTTCTGGAAAGTATGCCTTCCGGAGCCATGAGTGGCCACATCAAGATGACCGTTCAGGGAGAAACAATCGCCAACCAGTTTGCCAATCGCCTCAATGCCAGTTATAACCTGGAGATGTTCATGGCCGGTACTGCACGACAGGCGATGATAGAGCGGCCTGCACAGCGGGATGAAAAACGCTACGATACGATGGATCGCCTGGTGGCGATTTCGCGAAAGACTTACCGCAGCCTACTGGACCACCCGGGCTTCGTTGTCTTTTACAGTCAGGCGACACCCATCGATGTGCTGGAGCAGAGCAAAATCGGCTCTCGGCCGGCCCGGCGCACCGGTAAGCGATCATTAAAAGACCTGCGGTCCATTCCCTGGGTGTTTAGCTGGAACCAGTCCCGATTCAATCTTACCGGCTGGTTTGGAACCGGTATGGCCCTCAAAGCCTTTGCCGAGGAGCATCCCGAAGACGTTGACTTCTTCAAATCGGCCGCCAAAGACTGGCCATTTCTCAAATACAGCCTGATCCAGATCGAAACCAATTTGCTGCTGGCAGATCGGGAGATCATGGATGTGTTTGCCTGGATGGTCGCAGAGGCAGATGTGCGCAAGGAGATCATGGATTTAATTCTGACCGATTACGAAGCCGGCCTCGCGCAAATCGAGCGGATCATGGGGGCCTCTGTGGAGGCTCGCCGTGTGTCTCGCCTCGACAACAATCGTCTCCGCAAAGCTGGACTGGACATGCTTCACGAAATCCAAACGAAGTCTATTCAGGAATGGCGGGAAGTGAGGGAGAAAGATGCAGACGAAAGTGATCGCTTACTGCTGAAATTGTTGCTGCTGGTGAATGCCTTGTCGGGTGGCTTGAAGAGTACGGGGTGAGGGGAAGTTTGGAGGTTCGAGGTTCTAGGTTCACGGTTGGTGAAAGTTGCACCCTGCCACTGAATCTCTTATTCCCTGGGTGTTAGCCTATTTCCATACGACCTAAATCAGATAAATCTCTGTACTATATTACTGGAAGGATTCTGACATAAACGTTTTCATGACCTATTCTTTGTAACGGCATGTAGTAATTTCAGGATACGTGGAGAGGCATGGAGTAAGAATGGTTGAGTTTATAATTATTTAACATGTAATCATCAATTGATGCTTGCATGGAGCATTGGGGGGCTGACAGAAATAAAGGTTATGAGAATACGGGTTCGTTTCTACATCATTTTTCTTATCACGCTTGTCTGCTCTACTGGGTGCGGAAATCACAAATTAGTAACGTCCGTTATACATTTTTCTCCTGCTTCTACCATTTCTTTTCCCCTCTCTGCTACCCAAAATTGGGGTTCACGAGGCGCAGGACAATTCTTCTATGATGGTCGTCCGTATATATATTCCTATGATGAGCCTAATCGAGAGTTATCTATTTATGACCAGA
>CAZLKP010000305.1:0-6199 GCA_964560095.1 uncultured Bacteroidia bacterium | reverse complement strand
CCTTTAAGGCGACAGGCAGTGGCCTGGCAGGCTTTGCCAACTGGCGCTGGGAATTCGGTGACGGGAAAGTGACTACCGCCCTGCGCGATAGCATTACCTATGCCTATCCGGAGGCCGGAGAGTATGACGTTACCCTCACGGTGACGGATTCGCTGGGCTGTAAAGCAACCCTTACCAAGCCAGCCGTTGTGTCTGTGCTGGGAAACATCATCCCTGATCCGGTCAGCATTCACGCAGTGAGCGTGCTCAACGACGATCAGGTCGAGATTTCCTGGACACCACACCTCGACGATGACTTCCTGAAATACACTGTGTATCGGGAGGAACCCGGGCTTGGATTTGTTCAGGTGTTTGAGACCTATTATGTCAATGATACCAGTTGGATTGAAAATGATCTGATCACGACCCAGAACAGGTACTGTTACAAAGTGACGGTGGCCAACTTCTGCGGAACGGAATCAGACCTGAACCTGGCGGGCACGCACTGCACGATGAATGTGGGGGCGACACCGACACCGGGACAGATCCTGGTGGAATGGAGCCCGTATATCGGATGGGGAGCCGTGTCGCAGTACGAGATCTACAAGGTGCGGAACTACAACCCTCAGGATGTGGAATTTCTTGGGGTGGTGCCGGGCAACATCAACCAATTTAGTGAAGAAATCGAAGATTGCTTCAACGATTACTTCTACCGGATTCATGCAATAGGTTTTGAAAACCTGCAGACTTCCTGGTCTGATACGGCTCTGGCTGTGAACTTCCACGGCACAGTAGGAAGGGCGACCCAACTGGTGAGAGCGACAGTTGAAAACAACCAGGATGTGCTGGTCGAGTGGAAGGAATTTGAACTGCCCGGCGCTGAGTTTGTCTATCTCGAACGTCAGTTTGCCAATGGCCCATGGGTCGTGCTGGTCACGCTAACGCCGGATCAGATGCAGTATCTGGATCAGGACGTAAACGTGCTGGAGAATTCCTACGCCTACCGGGTATCTGCGCAGGACAGCTGCGGCAATTACACCCCGCTGTCGAATATTGGGAAAACGGTGGTGGCGAAAGCAGAAAAAGACGGCATCACGCCGATCATTCGCTGGACCCCCTACGAGGAGTGGACCTACGGGGTGGACCGCTATGCGATTGAGATCTTTGTCGATACCCTGGGTCGCTGGATGCTCGTGGACAGAGTGGGTGGTAACATTCATGAATACTACGATACGCAATCCAACTTCGACCAGCCCGAATACTGTTACCGGGTGATTGCCGAAGAGCAGGGTGGAAACAGGGCTGTGAGTGTATCCAATGAGAGCTGCATCAGCATTTTGAGCAACATTCGTGTGCCGAATGCATTCACGCCCAACCTCGATGGCATCAATGATGAGTGGAAAGCCAGCGGGCTGCACATACAGACCTTCCACCTACAGATTTTCAGCCGATGGGGCATGATGCTCTTTGAAAGCTACGATCCGGAAGTGGGCTGGGATGGTACCTACCGGGGGCAGCAGGTCAAAGAAGGGGTTTATACCTATGTGATTCGTGGCACGAGCTATAATGGGGCGCCATTCCTGCAGAAGGGAACCCTCACCCTGATGAGATAAGAAATGCCTATGGTGGTGCAGGTTTGCAATCAGGGAGATTGTCTCATAAATACTTGATATCACCGCAAAGACGGGAAGAAGGCGTAAAGACCGCATAGAATTGATGAAATAGCGATCTTTGCGTCTTCAGCTTTGCGACTTTGCGGTAATCAGGAGACTTTTGAGGCAATCTCTTTTGTTCAATGGTTGGTCAAACAAAAATATAAGGGGGTGATGGCGAATTCTCCAATTTTTGTATCTTTCACGCCAAATTTTTTTAAGCCTTATTGTAATAAGCTCATTATCAACAAGTTTTAACCAAATCATGCAAAATAACAACGTCTCAGACGGTAAGCTCATCAAAATAGGGGTCTTTTACGACGGAAACTTCTTCTACCATATCAGCAACTATTACAACTACGAACACGACCGCAAAGCCAGATTGAGTATTGCGGGCATGCACGACTTTATCTGCCATTCTGTCGCAGATTATGAAGATACAGATCCCAGATTTTGCCAGGTCGTTGATGCTCACTATTTCCGTGGCAGGCTCAATGCCTTCGATGCTCAGGAGGCCAATCGGTTGCTATCCGAACGAATCTTCGACGACATCCTGATTCAGGAAAATGTCGTGACACATTACCAACCGCTCAAAGTGAGGGACGGGCGCATCGAAGAAAAAGGCGTCGATGTCATGCTGGCCCTTGAGGCCTATGAAATGGCGCTCTTTAAACAATACAATGTTCTCGCCCTGATCGCTTCCGACTCCGACTATGCCCCATTGGTGAGAAAATTATCCACCCTGGGAATCCGCGTGATGGTCCTCGGATGGGATTTTGCCTTCATCGACGAGCGTTCCGGCCGGGAGCGTCGCACGGTCACTTCCATTGACCTGCTCAAGGAAGCCACCTACCCAATGGCCATGGCCGACATCATCGATAATACGGATAATGTCGATGATCCTGTGGTGAATAACCTCTTCATTAGCCGAGACAGAAAAACCAGAACTTACAACGGCGATGAAGACGAGTATGAAGATGATTATAGCGGGAGCATTGAATATGAAGAAGGAGAGGTCCTACAGAGCGAAGTTCTCAGCCTGAAAAACGGCTATGGATTTATTAGCATGCCTCCCAATAACCTGTATTTTCACTGGACTTTTCTGACCGAAGACGATTTCAATGATCTCTACGAAGGGGATCAAGTGGAATTTACGATCGGGAAAAATGACAAAGGCCAGGACATTGCGCTTCAGGTCCGTAAAATCAAAGAATAAATCCGCTATTTTCGCTTCGAAACGGTTTCAACCACCTGACAGATATGAACCCGAAAGAAGTGGCTGGCATCTGGGCTGCCAATCAGGTTGAGGACGGCATGAGAATCGGCCTGGGGACAGGCTCTACCGCTTTTTTTGCCATTCAGCGAATCGGCCAGCGTGTCCGTGATGGCTTGCGTGTAACTGCCACCGCCACCTCGCTGGCCACAGAAGAGCTAGCCAGCCAATGGAACATCCCCCTGCAATCGCTTCCCGACATCGGTGTCATCGACATGACCATTGATGGAGCCGATGAAGTTACCCCCGAGCTGTATCTCATCAAGGGGGGGGGAGGTGCGCTGTTTCGGGAGAAAATGGTCGCCCTTCGAAGCTGTCAAATGCTCGTCATCGCTGACCCCTCCAAGCCCGTGGATACCCTGGGTGCTTTTCCTCTGCCGGTAGAAGTCGTGCCCTTTGGGCATCAACTGACACGGGCACACCTAAGCAGCCTGAACCTGAATCCCGTCCTGAGGAAGACAGATCAGGGGAAAGATTATCTGACCGATAACCGCAACGTCGTTTACGACTGCCATGCCGGTACTATTTTGGATCCGGAGGCCCTGCATCATCAGCTGAAATCGCTGACCGGAGTCGTAGAAACAGGATTATTTCTGGGCCTGGCTACCCGGGTGGTGATCGGTAAAGAAGATGGAACGGTGGAAATCATGGAGAAAAATGGCTGATCAGGTTCCTTTGGAGATTGTAATTTTGCCGGGATGAACAGGGAGATGAATATCGGAACCGATCTGGAACAGGCAGCACTGACCCTCGCAAGGGGTGAGTTGGTGGCGATTCCCACAGAAACCGTCTATGGCCTGGCGGCCAATGCCTATGATCCGGAAGCAGTGATTAGGATTTTTGAAGCGAAGGGAAGGCCTCAGTTCAACCCCCTGATTGTTCACACCCAATCGGTGGAGACCATGCACCCTTTTTTAAAGGGCATCCCGGATTGGGCAAACCAACTGGCCGAAGCCTTCTGGCCAGGGCCGCTAACGCTGTTGCTGCCCCGAAATGAAATCATCCCGGATCTCGTCACCGCCGGCCTTCCCAGAGTCGCCGTCAGAATTCCCCGACATCCGCTCACCCTTCGTTTGTTGGAGAGCCTGGACTTTCCCTTGGCCGCTCCGAGTGCCAACCCCTTTGGATACATCAGTCCCACCACTGCGGCTCATGTGGCCGAGCAGCTGGGTGACCAAGTGGGCTACATTCTTGACGGCGGAACGTGCAAGATTGGTATTGAATCGACCATCATGGGAGAGGGAACGTCTGGTGAGCCAGTGGTCTATCGACTTGGGGGATTGAGTTTGGAGGACATACGGGGAGTCGTGGGGCCTGTGGAGGTGAAAACCAGCCCCGTAGAGAGCCATCCGGAATCTTCTGGTATGCTAAAAAGTCATTATGCACCTGCAACAAGGCTCGTGTTTGGGCCTCTGGATGTGTTGTTGCCGGAGTATGGTCAACAGAATCCGCTCTTGCTCACTTACAACCATGTTCATCCCGGGTACCCGGCGGAGCGCCAACTGGTTCTGGCTCCCACATCAAATGTGAAAGAAGCTGCCTTCCGGTTGTTTTCGGCTTTGCGAGAACTGGATGAGCGGGGGGCAAGCATCATCCTGGCGGAGCCTGTGCCGGAGCGCGGTATCGGAAGAGCAATCAACGACCGGCTGAAAAAGGCTGGTGGTTCCCAAAGATAGTTGGCAGAGTAAAAACAAAGGCGTACCTTTGCGATTCATTTCGAACTACCAACGTTTTTGGTTATATGCCAGTAAAACTAAGACTGCGTCGTCAAGGACGCAAGGGGTTGGCTCACTATGCGATTGTGGCAGCCGATTCCCGCTCACCCAGGGATGGGCGTTATATCGAAAAAATCGGTACTTATGATCCCATTTCCCACCCAGCCAAGGTGTACATTGAGCACGAAGATGCCCTCAAGTGGCTCAAGCAGGGAGCTCAGCCTACCAATACGGTACGTGCCCTCCTTCGTCACACCGGCGTGACCGTCAAATTTGCGCTGTTCCGACAGGGGAAATCTGAGGAGGAAGCCGAAAAAATCTTTGCCCGCTGGCGTGCGGAAAAAGACGCCAAGAACAAGAAGAAGGTGATCTCCGTAGATATTCACGGAAACCCACTAGAGCCCGTACCAAACCAGCCGGCCGAGAAAAGGAAAGTAGCGCCAGCGTCTGAAGGAAAGGAAGAAGCGCCCAAGGCCGAAGAGGTTGTCCCAGTAGCAGAAGAAACGCCCAAGGCTGAGGAAGCTCCTGTCGAAGCGCCCAAAGCTGAGGAAGCTCCTGCCGAAGCGCCCAAAGCTGAGGAAGCTCCTGCCGAAGCGCCCAAGGCTGAAGAAGCTCCTGCCGAAGCGCCCAAGGCTGAGGAAGCTCCTGTCGAAACGCCCAAGGCTGAGGAAGCTCCTGTCGAAGCGCCCAAGGCTGAGGAAGCTCTTGCCGAAGCACCCAAGGTTGAAGAATCTCCTGCAAAAGAGGATAAAAAGCCTGAGGCCAAGAAAGAAAAGGCTGCCGAAGAAGCCCCGGCTGAAGAGCCCAAGTCTGAAGAAAAGGCAGATGATGCCGAAGATCAGAAAAAAGAAGAAGACAAAGACAAGTAATCGGGCTTGTCGGACAGAATTTGAACCCAATCAAATCCTCTCTGCTCAGGCGGGGAGGATGTTTTGTATGTTTGATCCATGAAACGGGAAGACTGCATCCAGCTTGGGTATATTCACAAACCCCATGGGGTCAAAGGCGATCTCAAGGCCGTGTTCGATGTACACGACCTCAACGAGTATCGTCGGGTCAAAACCCTGTGGGGCGGCAAGCGGGGCGAACCCCTTCGCGAGCTTGTCATCACCGGCTTCAAGCCCCTGCAGAAGATGGATGTACTCCTGACAATTGAAGGCGTATCCGATCGCGACCAGGCGGAAGCGATGAAAGGCACGACCCTGTATATTCCAGACCAGCATCTCCCCGAACTTCCTGAGGGACGCTTCTATTATTTTGAGGTGATCGGTTTTACCGTGGTGGACGAGCACTTGGGAGAGCTGGGCAAGGTGAAGGACATCCTCGACGGAGCGGCCCACGATCTCCTGGTCATGACTTACCAGGGCAAAGAAGTACTGATTCCCCTTACCGATGAGATGGTCGGCCAGGCCGACAAAGCGCATGGGAACCGGCCGGTTCTGGGCCACGATCCGGGCGATGTTGCTGCCCACGCCGCCGTGCAGAAAATGCTCTTCGGCGGTCACGATGGCCCCGGTTTCGTTAGCGGCGGCCACAATAGCCGCTTCGTCCAGCGGCCTGACGGTATGCATATCCAATAC
>CAZLKP010000304.1:0-6206 GCA_964560095.1 uncultured Bacteroidia bacterium | reverse complement strand
TCCACCTCATTCGATCAAGCCATACAGCGTACAGACCACGATTCCTATCACCAAAATGATCATCTGGATCGTATCGCATTCCCCCAACCCACAGCTTTCATTCGGTCACACTGCCAGAAATCAGGTTCGGGAAAATATTGGCCCGTTATCTGAATATCGAAAAGAATGTGTGGCAACATCCCATTCGTCCATTTGCCACGAAAGATATGCCTGCGTTCCTGCATCGCCCGGTCCAGATCAATATGAGCCAAACCAATCGCAAAGAAAGCCGCATCCCAGCTCCATTGGTGAGGATACAAATGCTCAGTAAGACGGGTAAAATGGGGCATGCAATTGTGTTTCAGGACGCGGACTGCGTCCCGGAACAGCAGATCTTTTTCAGCTCTGGTCATGAAAGGATTACTACCAAAAGATTCCGACAATCAAAGCCGTCAGAGCCAGAAGCATAGCGGCGAGAATCCGGTAGTTCTGATACCAGGGTAGCGCGCGCATGTCTTCAGTTTCCTGGCGGAACAATGAGCGCTTGTAAGTGTATTCATCCACCTTGTCCTGCGGTGGCGGTGCTGTGGACAGGCTCACCACAATGTGGACGGTGAGACAAAGCCCGAATAGAATCGTGGCCATCCCGAGAAAGTGGATCTCATTCAGCATCGGGAACCAGTCAAACACCTGAGAAAGCAGCATGATGATGGCAAAAGTGAATCCAAACAGGAGACTCGCAATGGAGCCGGTGCCATTGGCACGCTTCCAGAACAGCCCCAGCACAAAGGCAGATACAGCCGGTGGGGCCGTGTAGCTAATCACAAGTTGGAGATATTGCCAGAGGGAGTCACTCACCCGCTCGATAAACGGCACCCAGGACGAGGCCAGAATCACCAAAATGAGGGTCACGATCTGCCCCACACGCACGAGCTGCTGAGAGGTGAGATTGGGTCTCAGAGTGCGAACGAAGTCCATCGTAACGAGGGTCGAAGCAGAGTTAAAGGTAGCTGAAACCGATGACATCATGGCCGCCAGCAGGCCGGCCAGCACGAGCCCAAGGATGCCCTTGGGCAACAATTGGAAAAGAAGCACCGGATAGGTCAGGTTTGGGCAATCAGCCAAATCTGTGCAGGCAGTGGTTCCCCCGCCTTCGAGCGGAACCTGGTAGCCAACGCCACTGATATCGAGATCATTGAACAGCAACAGCGCCAGTACACCTGGTACAACCATGATAAAGAGCACAGGCAGCTTGAGCAGCCCGGCAAACAGCGCTCCCCAACGGCCATGGTTAAGGTCTTTGGCACCAAGTACCCGCTGAACCATAAACTGGTTGTTGGCCCAGAAATAGAATCCCAGCAACGGCACACCGGTCAGGAGGGTCCAGCCGGGCATGAATTCATCATTGGAAGGACGCACCAGGCTGAAGGCTTCTTCAGCGTTGGTCGGATAGTGTTGCCCTGCCTCCTTCATCGCTTCCACGGCTTTGACCTGACCACCGGCCAGCATGTCATTCACCCCAGTCATCATGGCTTCCCAGCCGCCGCCAAGTTGCTCAAAGGCGAAGTAGGTCAAGAGGATGGAGCCAATGATCAGTAACACTGCCTGAATCACTTCGGTCTGAACCACTGAGTTCAGGCCACCGGGAATGGTATAAGCAGCAGCAGCCACTGCCAGGATGATGATGATATACACCGAGTCAACTTCTGGGAAAATGAGCTTTAGCACGATATTTCCCACATATAGTCCGGCAGCCGTATCTACCAAGACATTCCCCACGATGGTGATAAAGGAAAAATAGTACCTGGACCGGCTGTCATATCGCCGTTCCAGAAACTCTGGCATGGTGTAAACCCCCGATTTAAGGTAAAAAGGGAGAAAAAATATGGCGAAGAAAACCAGGACAATGACGGCAAACCATTCGTAGTTGTACACGTGAATGTTGGTCTTGTAAGCGTCACCTGCAAGGCCTACCAGTGTGGAGCTGGAAATATTGGCCGCAAACAACGAGATTCCGACCACGGGCCAGAGCATCGTTCGGCCACCGAGAAAGTAATCTTCGGAGTCTTTTCGTTTGGCGTGATAGAGTCCATACGCAATAATCAGGACTGCATATCCAACCATGATGGCAATATCCAGTCCTGACAAATCAAAACTATCCATAGCAGTGAAGAGTAGTGGAGTGAATGGGGCTCGGCAAAAAAACAAAGAGAGTGACGAATCACCCTCTT
Organism: uncultured Bacteroidia bacterium; assembly: GCA_964560095.1. Lineage (GTDB taxonomy): Bacteria > Bacteroidota > Bacteroidia > J057 > J057 > JANQTF01. The sequence goes on along the minus strand of CAZLKP010000304.1, from coordinate 3,996 downwards.
TGTTCGAATATACAGACTCTTGCGAAAACCAGACAGAAATCCTACTGAAAATTACGGGTTCGCGGATAGTTGCTGGGTGTCTTTCCTTGCACGGGTCCGGAGATTTTGCACGATATACGCTCCCACTTTTTCTCCCTGCTCTACCCCATTATCGATCGCCGGACGATAGTGAATTCCTCCGTACAGGCGACTAATTGCTGCCTCTTCAGAGGCTTCCAGAAATGAGTCATATTCTCTCTGTGGAAGCCCCCATTTTATCTCCACCGAATCGACATACTCGAAGGGCTGACCGTATAAATGTGTGAGAGAAACGGCTGCAGCGCGTGAAATGACCGAATGGCCGCTGGTGTATTCCGGAAAGGGAGGCGTCTGCAACAAGGGCACCCAGTTCTCATCCATGTGTTTGTTGATGAGGGTCTCGGGGCGAACAAGTTCGGAGCGGTATTTCTCATCCCAGCAACTGATAAAGGCATCGGCCAGGGCCACGGTGCACCAGAGGAAAGCTTCGGCCGTTTCACCGAAATCGTTTCCGGCTTTTTTGGTCGCAATGTCCGTGATGCCGACCCAGTGGCCGCCCGGTGTGATCTTCTTCGTAGCATACATCACGTGACCTTTGTGGTGCATCACGAAGGGATTACAATCCCAGAACTGAGCAATCTCTGCCTGCTCATCGTCCAACTGTTTTCCTACTTCATACACCTCCACGAGGTCTTTGAAAAACTTACTCTCTTCGCTCATGTCGAATTCCGGCGGACGAACGGGGATAAACTGCGTGGCAGAGTCGATCACAAAGGGCCGGATCTTGTTCCAGTGCGGTTCAATGCCGGCCATATAATCGGGGGGGGTGGGTACCCAGCGACCTGGATTTTTATTCACCGAAAACTGCGGAAAGGTCCTTGTTTGGGCGTACCCGTCGCCATTCATCCAGGTGATGATCTCATTGGCTGCGTTTCGGGCATATGCCTCCGAGGCATCCCATACGCGGTTGGGTACACCGTAGTCTTCCTTGATTGTCCGCTCAAGCTCATCCATGAACCCCATCATCTTATCCTTGGAAAAGACCAGCGTGTCGCCTACAAAATTAAACGCCTGCAGGGCGGCCAGGTTGGGAAGCACATCTTCCCCTTCCTGAATGGGCGTGATTCCATCAAATTCTCTTAGCTGCCCGGCCATGGGCACAAACCGCTCATCCTCCATCGCCATAATTTCGTAGGCTGCCACCGACGGATAGGCATACACCCGGGAAGCCACCGGCGGGGAGAAAATGTCATACACAATGACATCAGAGAGATTCTGCATACACATCCGCAGCAGCTTCGGATCGTCGATCTTCCTCAGGTAGCTTGTGTCTTCTTCACAACTGCTGCTCATGACTCCAAAAGCCAGGACAGCAACCATCATCCTGATCCAATTTTTCATAGTACCTCTTCTGTGTTTTTTAGCAAGCCGCAATTTATGGAAAATGCGGAGAACATGTAGAGGATTATTATTGGAGATTGAAAGAACAGCTGAGAACGTCTTCGTCCCTCTTTCACTATTCATTTTCCCCTCAAAATTTCTCATATTATTTTTCCACAAACGGATTTCAATATTTGGAGTCCACAGGTTAACATAACCAGTAACCAATTACCCATTTCCACACTCGTTCCCAATCCCTCCCTCCTGCGAACTTATGCTTTTATCAATGGCCAATAGGTTGATACCAACTCCGGAAAAGTATTTGGGGTGTATAACCCTGGCCGCAGGCTGTACCGTCACGATCAAACCCGCCGAACTCACCCCACTGTCTGCGCTGGCGCTTGCCGAACTGTCACGCCAGACAGGTTTTCCGCCCGGCGTCATCAATATCGTACCCACCCAGGACCCGGCCAGCGTTGGAAAAGTTCTGTGCAGCCATTCGCTGGTAAAAAAACTGTCCTCTACCGGCTCTACTGCTGTGGGTAAATTACTCCTGGAACCATGCGCCGACACGGTGAAGAAAGTCTCCTTAGAGCTGGGGGTAATGCCTCGTTTATCGTCTTTGACGATCCAGATATTGATGCAGTTGTGGAGCGGGCGACCATGCCCGGATCTGGCGGGTGGCAGAAGGCCTTGAATATGGCATGGTCGGTGTGAACACAGGGGTGGTCTTTAGTCATTGGCATGTTCGAGGATAGCCCCCATCTTTCCGGGATGAATCACTCAGATGTATTCACTGATTTGCTGGTGGTGGAATTATCCAGTGTGCTGGCCGGCCCGGCCGTGGGGATGTTTTTTGCCGAATTGGGTGCCCGCGTGGTGAAGGTGGAAAACAAACGAACCGGCGGCGATGTCACCCGCTCCTGGAAACTGCCACAGGAAGGCCCAAATGCCCCGGCTTCGGCCTATTATCACAGCGTCAATTGGCATAAGGAAACGCTTTTTGCCGATTTGTCCGAAGACAAAGACCGACAGCAAATCATGGCCCTGATCCGGGAGGCTGACATTCTCATTACCAATTTCAAAGCAGGATCGGACAAAAAACTGGGGCTTGACCCAGACAGCCTGAAGCCCCTCAATCCCCGCCTGATCTTTGCCTCCATCAATGCATATGGGGCCAATAATCCCCGAGCGGGATTTGATGCCATGATCCAGGCGGAGACGGGCTGGATTTATATGAATGGTGAACCGGAAGGCAACCCGGTCAAGCTTCCGGTGGCCCTGATGGATGTTCTCGCAGCTCACCAACTCAAAGAAGGCATTCTGGTGGCTCTGTTCCTGCGGGAAAAAACCGGAAATGGCTCCGAAGTATCGGTGTCTTTGTTTGATACCGGTGTGGCTTCTTTGGCCAATCAGGCTGCGAATTGGCTCAACGCAGGTGTTCTTCCCCAGCGGCAAGGCAGCCGCCACCCCAACATTGCGCCCTACGGCGACATCTTTTTCAGTCAGGACCGCCAACCGATCATGCTGGGGACAGGCACCCAGCTTCAGTGGGAGCGATTATGCCAAGCCCTGGACCTGGCTCATTTACCGGCAGATAGCAGATTCCGGACCAACAGACGCAGAATCGAGTACAGAGAGGCCCTGGTTCCCTTGCTGGCAGAAGCCTTTGCCCGTTTCCCGGCCAGGAAGCTATGGCAACTAGCAGAGCAATACAACATCACCCTGGCTCCAGTCAACAATCTCGAACAGGTATTTGCCACGCCAGTAGCTCAGGCATTAATTCTGGAGGAAAAGGAAACAGACGGCACAACAAGTAAGCGGGTCAAAACCGCTGTATTTAGAATCACAGATCCTGCTAATTGAACCAGGAAATGATTTCTGCTTTGAGCCAATCCCACCAGGATGGTGAGGGCGGCTCCACACAAGCGAGGGTACGATAGGTACCAAAGGCCCGAACCTGTTTTGGAGAAGGATTACAGCAGGAAGAATTGGGCGAAGGCGCCCAGGCCTTTCTCCACCAGAATCCCATATCAAGCGCCTCCCGATCGATGATTTTCAGGCGGCGCTCGAAGCGCAATGGTTCATCCTGCATGGTTTCACTAACGAGGTCGCGAAGATCCGGGGAACCGGCCATCTTCCAGGCGGTGTACCACCACGAGCCCACAGACCTGATCGCCTGCCGCATTCGACGCTCCACCATCCCATCGAGCATGCGGTGGTAGGCAGCAGAATATTCCCGGGAATAGGTGCGAATCACCACATTGTTGCGCGACTCGTAGCTGTATTTTCGGTCGGCAGGAAATCGCTCATGTAGGCCTGCTTCCAGTCCCAGCACGGAATCCAGCAGTATGTGAGACGCCAGCACGATGTCCCAGGCTTCCTGAGAGAGGTCATCAACATAGTAGGCACGCCCCACAAAGAAATCGTAATTCGAAGCGAAGAGTTCTGGCAGTCGGGATTCCCAGAAACCGTGGATGCCCCGCTGCCCGGTAAACTGGCCGTTGTAGTTTTCGGTCGTGTGCAAGGGCACGTGGGCATCCCCGATATAATGCCCCAAATCTGCCGAATATTTCATGATCTTATCCAGATCTTTTT
>CAZLKP010000303.1:0-6214 GCA_964560095.1 uncultured Bacteroidia bacterium | reverse complement strand
TTGCGCTTTTCTGCTCTGTTGGAGGCGTTGAGCCTCAATCAGAAACTGTCTGGAGACAGATGGAAAAATATAAGGTGCCCCGCATCGGGTTCGTCAACAAAATGGACCGCTCAGGAGCCGATTTCTTTGAGGTTGTTAAGCAGGTCAAAAATATGCTTGGCGGAAATCCAGTGCCCATCCAGGTGCCTATTGGGGATGAAGCCAACTTTAAAGGAGTAGTTGACCTCATCGACGGGAAAGCCATCGTCTGGAATGAAGAGGACATGGGCATGACTTACGATGTGGTGGACGTGCCTGCCGATTTGGACGAAACCGTTGAGGAGTGGAGAACCAAGCTCATAGAAGCGGTCGCTGAATACGATGAGGCTATCCTTGAAAAGTATTTCGATGATCCCGACACCATTACCCGGGAAGAAGTAATTGCTGCCCTGCGTAAAGCAACTATCGAAATGAAGCTGGTTCCCATGATGTGTGGATCTGCCTTCAAAAATAAAGGGGTACAGGCGCTTCTGAACATGGTTTGTGCCATTCTGCCTTCTCCGTTGGATGTAGGACAAATCACAGGTATCAATCCGGATACTGAGGAAGAAGAGCTGAGAAAGCCAGACCCTCAAGGCCCATTTACGGCACTGGCTTTCAAAATCATGACGGATCCCTATGTTGGTCGTCTGGTTTTCTTCCGTGTTTACACAGGTGGGTTGGACGGTGGTTCATATGTTCTGAATAACCGTACCGGAAACAAAGAGCGGATTAGCCGCATTCTGCAAATGCATGCCAACAAGCAGCAGCAGATCGACCGGGTAGAGGCCGGAGATATCGCTGCAGGTGTTGGATTTAAGGATATTCGTACTGGTGATACACTCACCGATGTGGCCCACCCACTCTTGCTGGAGTCCATGACTTTTCCTGAGCCGGTGATCAAACTGGCTGTGGAGCCCAAGTCCCAGAAAGATGAGGCTAAGCTCACCGCTGGCCTTGTTAAGCTCGCTGAAGAAGACCCAACCTTCCAAGTATCTACCGATGAAGAAACCGGTCAGACCATCATCGCCGGTATGGGAGAGCTTCACCTCGATATCATCGTTGACCGTCTGCGTCGTGAATTTAAAGTGGAGATCAGTCAGGGACAACCTCAGGTGTCTTACCGCGAAGCCATTACTACGAATGTCACCCATCGAGAGACATACAAAAAGCAAACGGGTGGTCGGGGTAAATTTGCTGATATTCAGGTTGAAATTGGCCCAGTACAGAGTGATGAAACTGATTTTGAGTTCCTGGATGAAATCAAAGGTGGTAACGTCCCCCGTGAATTCATCCCTTCTGTAGAGAAAGGCTTTAAAGCTGCTATGACAGAAGGTGTACTGGCTGGCTACCCGGTAGATGGATTAAGAGTTCGTCTGTTTGACGGATCCTTCCACGCCGTTGACTCCGATCAGCTTTCCTTCGAACTGGCTGCCAAGTTAGCCTTCAAAGAAGCCGCCAGGCGGGCCAAGCCGGTTCTGAAAGAGCCGATTATGGATGTTGAGGTCGTGACCCCCGAAGAATTCATGGGGAACGTCGTTGGTGACCTCAACCGCCGTCGCGGCAAAATTGACAACATGGGCGACCGTGGTAACTCCAAACTGGTGAAAGCCAAGGTGCCCTTGTCAGAGATGTTTGGTTACGTGACTGATCTGCGGACGATTACCTCCGGTCGTGCATCATCCACAATGAAGTTCTCTCACTTTGAGGCGACTCCTTCCAACATTCAGGAGGAAGTGATTGCCAGAATCAAAGGAGTGAAGGTATAGATGTCAGTTCTTCTGGCATCATTGCCAGGTCCATAATCTTTTTGAAGATGACCCAAAAGATTCGCATCAAACTGAAGTCCTACGACCACAACCTGGTCGACAAGTCGGCGGAAAAAATCGTTCGCACAGTAAAAACGACCGGTGCGGTCGTCAGTGGTCCTATTCCACTGCCCACTGAGCGATCTATTGTAACCGTCAACCGTTCTCCACACGTCAATAAGAAGTCTCGTGAGCAATTCGAGATCAGTTCCTACAAGCGGCTGATCGACATTTTTAGCTCATCATCCAAGACTGTTGATGTGTTGATGAAGCTGGAGCTTCCCAGTGGGGTGGACGTAGAAATTAAGGTTTGATAAGCAGATTAACTCACTGAACTCAGGTTCAACTCTGCTTGTAACGATTAAATATTGATTCGACAATCATGGCTGGAATCATAGGCAAGAAAGTTGGCATGACCAGCATCTTCGACGAAAATCGGAGGTCTATCGCCTGCACACTGATAGAAGCCGCTCCCAATGTGGTAACACAGGTGAAAACGGCTGAGACCGATGGCTATAATGCCATTCAGGTAGGTTTTGACGAGGCTAAGGAAAAAAATACCTCCAAGCCGGAGATGGGGCACTTCCAAAAAGCTGGTACAACGCCCAAGCACCGACTGGCTGAATTTACCTTCGAAGAGACTGATTTGGAGCTCAAGCTCGGTGATGAGCTAACTGTAGATCTTTTCGAAGAAGGTGAATTCGTGGATGTGGTTGGTATGTCTAAGGGCAAAGGCTTCCAGGGCGTCGTTAAGCGTCACGGATTCGCTGGGGTAGGTGGAAGAACCCACGGCCAGCACAATCGTGAGCGTGCACCGGGTTCTCTCGGGCCTGGTTCTACTCCCTCCCGAGTATTCAAAGGAATGAGAATGGCGGGAAGAACCGGAGGCGAGCGCGTTACCGTTCAGAATCTCCGAATTGTGAAAGTCATTCCTGAAAAAAATCTCCTCGTTGTATCCGGCTCTATCCCGGGTCACAAAGGAGGCTACGTCATCATCGAGAAATAATCATGGAAGTAGCAGTTTTTAACATCGAAGGAGCCGAAACCGGACGCAAGGTCAGCCTCGAAGAGAATATTTTCGGGCTGGAGATGCCCAATGACCAGGCGATCTATCAGGATGTCCGATTGATTCTGGCCAACAAGCGCCAGGGGACGCACAAATCCAAGGAGCGTGGAGAAGTGCATGGAACCAATAAAAAACCCTTTCGACAGAAAGGAACAGGTAACGCCCGTCAGGGGGATCGCAAGTCACCATTGTTCCGCCATGGTGGTCGAATGTTTGGGCCCCGCCAGCGCTCTTACAGCTTTAAGCTCAACAGAAAGGTCAAGGGCCTCGCTCGCCGTAGCGCCCTCACTTATAAAGCCAGAGAAAATGGGATCAAGGTTGTAGAGGCTTTTGGCTTCGACGCTCCAAAGACCAAAGAATTCCTCGGAATTCTCAAAAATCTCGAACTGGCTGACAAGAAGGTGTTGTTTGTGATGCCTGAGCAGGACAACATTCTCTACTATTCCGGTAGAAATTTGCCCAAGGCCCGTGTCATTTCAGCAGCTGATCTCAATACCTACGATATTCTGAATGCAGAGACAATCCTGCTCACAGAAGATGCCGTAGGGGTCATCAATGAACGCTTAGTAAAATAAAGACCATGGCTATTCTGAAAAGACCGATCATTACAGAAAAGACAGCGGACTTTACCGAACGTGGTCTTTCCAAATACGGATTCGAAGTGGACATGAATGCCTCCAAGGATCAGATTAAGGTGGAAGTCGAGCGCATTTATGAGGTGGAAGTTCAGGATGTGAACACCCTCGTCCAGCGCGGCAAAACCCGTACCCGTTACTCTAAAAGAGGAATGATTCGCGGCAAAAGCTCCAACTTCAAAAAGGCCTTTGTCACGCTGAAAGAAGGTCATGCAATCGACTTTTACAAACACATTTAACCTGTGGCAGGGGTACGTATGGAGGTAACCATGATCCAATCCTTCGCCAGCTCCTGCAGAAACACATAAAATCATGGGCATCAGAAAACTTAAACCCGTTACTCCTTCCATGCGACACATGAGCGTGTCGGATTTCAGCGAGGTCACCAAATCGGTCCCGGAGAAATCTCTCACAGCTCCCCTGAAAAAGTCAGGCGGGAGAAACAATACAGGACGAATGACCGTGCGCCAGCGTGGTGGTGGTCATAAGCGCCGATATAGGATCATCGACTTCAAACGCGAAAAAGGGGGCATGAAAGCCGAAGTGATTGCGATTGAGTATGATCCCAACCGCACGGCAAGGATTGCGCTGCTCCAGTATGAAGATGGAGAGAAGCGCTACATCATTGCTCCTGATAAACTCAAAGTCGGGCAGTCTGTCGTCTCAGGTGAATCTGTAGAGCCTACCGTTGGTAACGCCATGCACCTGAAAAACATCCCGACTGGTACGTTCATTCACAGCATTGAGCTTCGTCCTGGCCAGGGAGCTGAAATGGCCAGAAGTGCTGGCACATTTGCCCAGCTCACAGCCAAAGAAGGGAAGTATGTGGTGCTGAAATTGCCTTCCGGCGAAACCCGAATGGTTCTGGCCAATTGTATGGCTACCATCGGAGTGGTTGGTAACACATCCCATCAAAACCAAGATCTGGGGAAGGCCGGCCGCAAGCGTTGGCTGGGATACAGGCCACGTGTGCGTGGTGTCGCGATGAACCCGGTCGACCACCCAATGGGTGGTGGTGAAGGGAGATCCTCCGGTGGTCACCCCAGAAGCCGCAAAGGTATTCCTGCCAAAGGTTACAAAACTCGCAGCAAGAAGAAAGGGTCTGACAGACTCATTATCAGCCGAAAGAAAAAACGCAAATAATTGAAGTCATTGGAGTAGTGGAATTGCACCGGAGCGCACCCCGTTAAACTCCTTCTCTATTCCATCTCACTCACTATCACTGAATATCCATGGCACGTTCGCTAAAAAAAGGACCTTTTATCGACCCGAAGCTCGAGAGAAAGGTAATGATTATGAACGAGGGCGGGCAAAAGCGCATCATCAAGACTTGGGCCCGGCGCTCGCTGATCTCTCCCGACTTCGTTGGACACACGTTCGCTGTGCACAATGGCAATAAGTTCATTCCGGTGTTTGTATCGGAAAATATGGTGGGTCATAAGCTTGGAGAATTTGCTCCTACCAGAACCTTCAAAGGACATGCGGGCAACCGTAAGGACAAAAGACGTTAGGAACGATGGCAGATCAAAAGAAAATGACCCGCAAGGAAAAAATTGCGGCTGGCATACCAAAAGAACCGAAGCGTAAAAGGATGTATGCTGAAGCCCTCAAAGAAATGAAGGCTGAAGAAGTACGTGTGACGCTTCGTAACTACCGCTCCCCTGCACGGAAAATGCGGATGGTCGTGGATCAAATTCGCAACCGCGAAGTGTTTGATGCCATGAACGTCCTCAAGCTGACCAACCGTGCAGCAGCCCCAGCCGTCACCCGGCTGCTCAAGTCTGGCATTGCTAGCCTTGAGGAGAAGTTTGAAGGCGAACGTGTGGACGTAGGTTCTCACTATGTAAAAGAAGCTTTTGTCGATGGGGCTCGGATGCTCAAGCGTCTGAATCCCGCTCCGCAAGGGCGTGCACATCTGATCCGGAAACGCTACTGTCATGTGACACTGGTACTGGATCGAATTCCTGAAATTGATGAGTAATTTTAACAGTATAGTACTTTGGGACAAAAGACGCATCCAATCGGCCTGAGGCTCGGCATCGTTAAAGGCTGGGAATCCAACTGGTATGGCGGGAAAGATTTTTCCGACAAACTGATTGAAGACGAGCAGATTCGCGCGTACCTCAACGCCCGTATTCCACGCGGGGGAATCTCTAAGATTGTGATTGAGCGCACTCTTCGCAAAATCACAATTACCATTCACACTTCCCGTCCGGGAATTGTGATCGGTAAAGGTGGGAAAGAGGTTGACAAGCTGCGCGAGGAAATTAAAATGATCACAAAAAAAGATGTGCAGATCAACATCTTTGAGATTAAGCGCCCGGAGCTTGACGCAACGCTGGTCGGTCAGCAGATTGCCCAGCAGCTGGAAGGTCGTGTTTCCTTCCGTCGTGCAATGAAATCTTCCCTCGCGGCCACCATGCGCGCTGGTGCTTCCGGAATCAAGATCATGTGTTCTGGCCGTCTGGGAGGGGCAGAAATGGCTCGCACCGAGCAGTACAAACAAGGTCGGATTCCGCTTCAGACCCTCCGCGCAGATATCGATTATGCCCTGGTAGAGGCTAAGACCATCTACGGCGTGATTGGTGTCAAAGTCTGGATCTTTACCAAAGAGTTGTACGGAAAAGTAGACCTCTCTCCCGATGTTCAAAGCGACCGCAACAAACGTGGCGGTGGCCCGGGAGGTG
>CAZLKP010000302.1:2198-6221 GCA_964560095.1 uncultured Bacteroidia bacterium | reverse complement strand
CCCGCGACACCTCATAGGAAAAATCGACATGACCGGGCGTATCAATCAGATTCAGGGTGTAGGTTTCACCATCCTTTTTGTGATACATCTGGATGGCGTGACTCTTAATGGTAATGCCTTTTTCACGCTCAAGATCCATGCTGTCCAGCACCTGGTTCATCATCTGACGGTGGGTAAGCGTAGAAGTCTTTTCGAGCATGCGGTCGGCCAGGGTAGATTTACCGTGGTCAATATGAGCGATGATGCAAAAATTTCGAAGATGTTTCATGTAGGTATTCCAATGCCTGTGGCAGGCGCTCCTCTTTCCCCGGCAGATGCCGGTTCTTCTTTGTCAAACGGAAAGCCGCTCTTCCAGTTCCGCAAAAATACAAGGAAAACGGTGATTTCATATTAGACGAATCGCTTAGGTGGCGAATGACCAATCTTGTTCCTATCTTTCCCGTTAAAACGATGAAACTACTTTCTACAGCACTGATTGGCTTGCTTGCTTTTCCCGGATGTTCATTTGCTCAGACATTGAAAAAGTGGAAGGCTGAAAGGTACGTCGCTGCCAATGGAACTGAGCTCCCCTACCGCCTCTTGTCTCCGCCAGACCTGCAGGAAGGAGTGGGGTATCCACTGGTTATTTTCCTGCATGGCGCTGGAGAAAGGGGCCATGATAATGAACTCCAGCTTAAGCATGTTGCCGAGAAGTTCGAAGCAATTCAGGCTGATTACCCTTCCTTTGTTCTCTTTCCTCAGGTTGCAGAAGAACAATGGTGGTCCTCAGGGGAATACCGGAGGGGGGATGTTTCCGTCAATATGGAGTATCAGGTCTCTGATTTTTTAGCCGCTACCATGACGGTCACAGATATCCTGTTGGATGAGCTGCCGGTTGATCCCCATCGGGTATATATCGGAGGACTGAGCATGGGAGGATTCGGAACCTGGGATGCAATTGCCCGGTGGCCGGAGAAATTCGCAGCTGCTTTTCCGATCTGCGGTGCAGGAGATCCATCCAGGGCATCCCAAATGCTTGACCTGCCAGTCTGGGTTCTCCATGGGGCCGATGATAATGTCGTACCAACAGAAGCCAGTAGAGTGATGGTGGAGGCACTGCGGGAGGCAGGAGGCCAGGTCATATACACCGAATTTCCTGGTGTGGGGCATAACAGCTGGGACCCTGCTTTTGCAAGCAGACTGCTGATGGATTGGCTGTTTACCCAACAGCGTCGGTAAGCCATCACATATCCGCCAATTCCGAATGAAGGGCCTGAGCTATTTCCCGCGCTCCCTCAACGATTCTGGGGCCTGGGCGATAAATAATATCTGGGTCCAGAATGAATACCTGATTGTTGGCTGCGGCTGGGGTGTCGTACAATGCTGGATATCGGTTGATGAGAAGCTGGTAAATCTGCGGCTCCCGGCTGGGAATGAACAGATATTCCGGCCTCATGCTGTACAATTCTTCCTCTGTCGTGGTGTAAAGAATTGCAGGGGCTTCCTCAAATCGATTTTTGCCGCCGGCGAGTTCGATCAATTCCTGAAACAGACCCTGACCACCTGCCACCCTGAGTGGATCACTGTCAATCAGAAGCGTACTGCCGTAATGTATCAGGTTTTCTGTTCGGGCTCGCAGTTCAGCCGCCCGGTGAATGAGCGAATCAGCCAGCGCATCAGCGTTTTCTTGATGTCCGGTCACTTCGCCGATGAGCCTGATGCTTCGGAAAACCTCTTCCAGGGATTCGCTCCTGATAACAAACAAAGGCAGGCCCGCTTTTGCATATTGATCCAACAGCTCCCCGGAATAATAACCATCGGGAACCAACACCAGGTCGGGATTCCATTTGGCCAGTGAATCAGGGATAAATTCGGTTTCCAGGTCGATAGCAGGAAGAAACAGAGCATCATCTGGGTAATTGCAGGCTTCTGATCGTGCAACCATATTTGGCCCGGCACCAATGGCAAACAAAACCTCTGTCAGCGCTGGAGCCATCGAAATGATGCGCTCTGGTGGAGCCTGTAATGCCAGCAGATGGTCCGCATCGTCGCGGTAGGTGGAGGTGATCAGCGGGGCAGACTGAATGCTGCGCTTTCGGTTGCTGTCGGCACAGGATATAATCAATAGCACAAGGACAATCAGAAAAAATGGCTTCATGTAAGTCAATACCTAAGGTTGGTGATGCAAGGTATACTCTTAATGGGAAATCTATGGAAGGATACACCCTGGACCAACTGGATTTGGGGGAAAGTTGAGAATAACCTGATTCAGGATTCTGTCGTTCAATCACTGATGCTTATGTTGCTCTCTCATCCATAATGATAAATCGTTTTCATGGCTCATCGCTTCAACTTCGGTATTGATCTTGGGACCACCAATTCAGCTATTGCCAGGCTTCATCAGGGAGAAGCCGAACTGATTCGAAATCCCAGCGGGATGCGGGAGCTCATGCCCTCTGTCGTAGCCAAAAAAGGCGATCGCCTCATGATCGGGGATAAAGCCCGCGAATGGATGAAGCGCGATCCGAGCCGGGTATTTGTCGCCTTTAAACGAAAAATGGGCACCACCCACACGTTTTATACGCCCGATGGGGATACCTACTCTCCGGAAGAACTCTCTGCCATGGTCCTGCGCGAAATGCGGCAGTTTTTACCAGTAGAAAAACAACCCCAGGCTTCCGTGATCACCATCCCGGCTTCTTTCGATTCGGGGCAGGCGCAGGCCACCATCAGGGCAGGTGAACTGGCTGGATTTCAGCATATTCGCTTGTTGCAGGAACCCATCGCAGCCAGCTTGGCTTTTGCCAACAAAGGCCAGCAGGAGGAGCTTCTGGAAGGACAGTGGCTCGTGTATGACCTGGGTGGCGGCACCTTCGACGTGGCTCTGGTGCGTATCCGTAAGGGCGAAATGACCGTGGTGGATCACGAGGGTGACAACTTCCTGGGCGGCACAGATGTCGATTTGTCCATCGTTATGAAGATCATTTTGCCAGCTCTGATGGAACAAGGCCACTTCCCAGATCTGGCCGAAGAAATTCGCTCTGGTTCGGGCAGGTACCAGGGGCTCCTTCAAAAACTGATGATCCTGGCAGAGGAAGCCAAAATTGAGTTGTCTGCCCGGGAGGAAACCGACATTGAGCTGGATGTGGAAGACCAAAATGGCGAATGGGTAGATCTGGTCCTGACCGTGAGCCGTGACCAGCTTATCCCTTTGCTTTCTCCCATGGTGGACCGCACCATTCAGCAGGTCAAATCCGTGCTGAAACGAAATAAGCTTCAGGCCAACAACCTCAAAACCATCCTGTTGGTAGGTGGAACTACCTACATTCCTTTCGTACGCGAATCCCTCGCAAACCAGCTCGGGATCCAGGTCAGTATTGATGTAGATCCGACGACTGCGGTTGCGGCTGGGGCTGCTTTTTATGCCGGAACCATAGAAATCCCCAAACAAGAGGCAAAGAAAAAACCATCCGAAGGGAAACCGGCATCCGAAGAAGGCATCACCGTCAGATTCGGCTATCAAAAGGTGACCAAGGATCTGGAAGAGTTTGTCGTGGCCGAGATTGAATCATATCAGCCGGTGGACTATTATCGCTTTGTTCGGTCCGACGGCGGGTTTGACACAGGGATTCTTCCATTTGAAGGTAAGATCCGTCAGTATCTGACCCTGCTGCCAGGCACCGTCAACGAATTTTCTCTGCGCCTCTATAACCAGGAGCAGCAGGAAATTCCTGCCAACTTGCCGAATGTGAGCATTAGTCAGGGGCATTATGCCATTCAGGGTCAGCCTTTGCCGATGGATATCTGTGTGGAAGTGGATGATCTGGAGAGCAGATCCACCCGCCTAGAAGTCATTTTCACAAGGAATACGCTGTTGCCAGTACGCAAAACCATCACCCGCCAGGTCAGCCGGAGCATCAGCGCTGGGAGTCAGGACGCCCTCACTATTAAGGTGCTGGAAGGCACTGGAAACGGAATTCCCGAAATGCCGGCGGCAGCGCTGCTGGTGTTCGTCTGTGTGTTCCAGCTCGTGGATGCCGCTCA
>CAZLKP010000302.1:1155-2188 GCA_964560095.1 uncultured Bacteroidia bacterium | reverse complement strand
GCACTGGAAACGGAATTCCGGCCGCTGCGCTGCCGATTGGTGGTATTCGTATCGGCGGAGATCAGCTCAATCGGGATATAGTGAAAGGGTCAGATGTGGAAATCACCCTCGAAATGAATGAATCGCGGGTACTCAAAGTGGAGGTCTATCTCATGATGACCGACCAGGAAATCCGGGAAGTATTCGTGCCGGAAAAGCGCCAGGTGGATCTTCGGGTGCTCAGGGAGGACCTTCACCGGGTAATGGGCAATATGCGGCGGGAAATCGCTGATTCAGCTCACCGTGATCAACCCGAGATGGAACGTAGCCTGACGGACCTGGAGTATGAGCTCATCGACCTGATTGACGGGGCTCGTGCTCTGAAAGAAGATGATGTGACCGATGCCCGCTTTCAGATTGAGGATCGGATGCGCAAAATTGCCGGCGAGCTCTATCGTCTAACCCAGGGCCAGGAATTGTTACGGGTGAAAGAGGCTTATTTTCATCAGAAAAGAGCCCTGGAATCAACCATGGAGGAGTATGAACCCAGTGAAGACGATCGAAAAAACGCCCGCGAATTAATGGCGGAAGAAAAACTAACATTGTCTTCGGGATCTGCACACAAAGTGCGGTTGTTCACGGAGCGGGTCCAGAATCTGGCCTTCCAGATTCAATGGCGCAGCAGCAAGTTTGTGCGATCCCTGTACTTGCGTCTAAAACTCAACCCGATCTCGATATTCTCCGACCCGCAGAAGGCGGAGTCGCTGTTTCAAACTGGCGATCAGGCCTACGAATCCGGCAACGACCACCAGCTCCGGATTACTCTCAATCAACTCTACGATCTGCTTCCCCGCGCCAGACAGGAAGAAAGTGGCTTTTTGGGGACGGGGTTGGGGTAGGAGAGAGGCGAAAGCAGCCCGTTGTGAAAGCTGAGGAGCGGGACCAGAAGTAAACTGGCCCAGTTTGTTAGCGGCTCACATATGCCTCACTCGATGAGATAGAATCCATAACCGTAACTCGTTGCCTGACGTTTTTATTTCTTCAACAACGAGTA
>CAZLKP010000302.1:294-1145 GCA_964560095.1 uncultured Bacteroidia bacterium | reverse complement strand
CTGAGAAAAAGCTTCAGCAGTTTCTTCGTTTTGGTATTCGCCCAGCACGACCCGGTACACGAGGGTGCCGTTCACCTGCTCGCTGTACACAAAAACGCGGTCTCGCCACAGGCGCTCGAAGCGATCCACTTCAGACACGGTCTCGTTAAAAGACACATAGCTGCCCACCAATAGGCCGAAAGCATCTTGCCGATCGAGGCTTTGCTTCAGCTTGTTCAGGCTAAATTCTTCCAGGCCTGGAATGCTCAGGATCAGCGTTTCTTTAAATTCTTCTGGATGGTTGCCATTTATCGAACGACTTGCTTCCTGAATCAGCGGGTTTGTTTCTGTTTCCGGGGCAGAGATATCCTCCGTTTTTTCCAGGGGAAGATCCTGCCCGCGGGGAATGTTGAGTGCCGACAGATTGCCTACGGGCGTAAGGTCGTGGATGGTGGCCGCGCGTTGGGTGGCATCTCTCACAGAAAAGCTTTCCATGGATCCCACAAGCAGGGGAGGCGTCATCAGTTGGGCATCCATGCCGCGCGGAACGGTCATATCGCTTTGCCCCCGGCTGCTCATGCCGACCATGGTCAATAGATCAAACTTATATTCGATGTGGTTGAGATGCTTGGTAAGGATGGCCTGCATGGTTTCCGGAGCCAGATAGCCTTCGGATTTCCCCAACAGATGTCCTTCCGGTGAGAAAATGAGCAACGACGGGAAGCTATATACCTTATGTTGCTGGATGAGGCAAACTTGCTCCCCATTTTCATAAGGATCAAAGGTGACTGCTAAAAAGTTGTTTTCTACGATTTCTCTTACATCTTCATCCTGCCAGGTACGTTTAAGCATACGTTTGGCTTGGTATTTGC
>CAZLKP010000302.1:0-284 GCA_964560095.1 uncultured Bacteroidia bacterium | reverse complement strand
CAAATCCGCCCGAAATCCGTCCGGAATGCGGGGAGGAATGTCGGCATAGGAGAATGTGAGAAGTAGGGGGAGAAGCGTGAACAGGGTAAATATCCTGTGTGTCATAAGCGCAAGGACTAGGATCCGGAAACAAGAGGTAAAAAGAATATTTGATAGAATAGAATGCGTGTCTGGAGAAATGGCCGTCCTGTTGATATAATAGTTCTGTTTACGAATAATCGAAATATCTGAATAATTGAGGAGAATTCAAGCGATAAGTCGCTGCATTTTCCTCAAAATTCTTA
>CAZLKP010000301.1:0-6234 GCA_964560095.1 uncultured Bacteroidia bacterium | reverse complement strand
GACGTGTGTACTTCCGGTAATTATGAAGATGGGATGCTCGGACTCACCATTGATCCGGATTTTGCCGACAACCAGTATGTGTACCTGTATTATTCTCCCGGTTCTGAATGCAGCATTGAGGCTCAGTATTTGTCCAGATTTACCATGATCGGAGATTCCATTAATCTGGCTTCCGAAAAAGTCATCCTTCAGGTGCCGGTGCAGCGCCAAACCTGCTGCCACTCCGGCGGATCACTCACCTGGGATGCCGAAGGCAATCTCTATCTCTCCACAGGTGACAATACCTCCTCCAAGGAGTCTGATGGGTACTCTCCCCTGGATGAGCGGGTGGGACGTGGTCCTTATGATTCGCAAAAATCCTCGGCCAATACCCACGACCTCCGGGGGAAAATTCTTCGGATTCGACCCAATGATTACGGCAGGTATGATATCCCTGATGGAAATCTCTTCCCCAAAGACGGCTCTCAGGGTAAGCCTGAGATCTACGTGATGGGAGCCAGAAACCCCTTTCGTATAGCCGTGGACTGGAAAACCGGATATGTTTATTGGGGGGATGTGGGGCCAGACGTCGGCCGGGATGGCAAATATGGCCCGGAAAGTTTCGATGAATGGAACCAGGCCCGTAGTCCGGGCTATTATGGATGGCCCTATTTTGTCGGGAATAACTTTGCTTACCGCACCCGCGATTTCGACCAGGATACGGTAGGGGAGTGGTTTGATCCGATGCATCCGGTCAATACTAGCCCCAACAATACTGGGCGGCGTGACCTGCCTCCGGCACGCCCGGCATTGATCTGGTATCCCAAAGGGCCTTCGAAGCAATTTCCCCAGGTGGGCATGGGCTCTAACTCCGCAATGGCGGGACCAATCTATTATTCTGATCTTTACCCGGAAGATTCGGATGTGAAATTTCCGGAATATTTTAACGGAAAATGGTTCATCTATGAGTGGGCGAGAAGCTGGATTCAGGTGGTGAGCTTTGACGAACAGGGCGATCTTGCTCGGATCGAGCCTTTTTTGCCCGAATGGGACATCTCCAAGCCCATCGACATGGAGCTTGGACCAGATGGGGCCATGTATCTGCTGGAATACGGTCAGAATTATTTTGCCGATAATCCCGATGCCCGCCTGGTCCGGATCGAATACGCTGCCGGAAACCGCATGCCCGTAGCTCGGGCAGAAGCGAATGTCCAGGCGGGGGCTTCTCCGCTCCAGGTGACTTTCTCTGCCTCCGCCTCAACCGATGATGATGAAGGTGATCCTCTGGCATTTTCCTGGAAAGTGGGAGATACAATCATCGGGGAGGGCGAAACCCTCGCATATACCTTCAACTCTCCTGGGGCCTATGATGTGCTGCTGTCAGTGACAGACAGCTCGGGGGCCCTATCGACAGATGGGATCTCCGTCCACGTCGGTAATTCCGTTCCAGAGGTACAGATCAATTGGGAAGGAAACCGCAGCTTTGCCTTCAACCCCTCTGTCAATTACACTGTGACGGTCCATGATCCTGAAGATGAACAGAGCGGGGGCATTCACAGTGAACACCTTCGCGTAAGGTCTGTATATGTTCCCAATCCCGGCCTGCTGAAGCAAATGACGGTGAATGAAGCCCTACATCAAGGCAATTTTACCTATCAGGAAGGCAAGGATCTGATTGCTCAAAGCGACTGTGAGTCCTGCCATGCCCTGGCCGACAATAGTGTGGGCCCCAGCTATTATGCCATTGCCGACCGGTACAGGAATGAATATGACATGGTCGGATACCTGGCCAACAAGGTCATTATCGGCGGAAATGGCAATTGGGGTGAGAAAATTATGGCCGGGCATCCACAATTATCTCTCGACCAATCCACCAAAATGGTCGAATACATCCTGTCGCTGGAGGAAGGGAAAAAGCAGGGGAAAATGCCTGCGCAGGGGAGTTTCCGGATGCGTGACCATCTGGCTTCTCCCGGAGGGGTATATCTGGTTCAGGCCACATATAAAGATCAGGGTTACGAGGAAATACCCGCTCAAACCGGTCAATCCTTGCTTAAGCTTCGTGATCCCGTGGTGTTGGCTGTTTCCTACGACAGGATGAATGGTCTCAACAATTTGGTGGTCGGGCCTGGCCGGAATATCGATGTGGCTGCAGGCCTCAGCAATGGAAACTGGATGGGATTCAATCAATGGGATATGCGTGGGGTAGGTGCATTGGAATTCAGCGTCGCAGGAGCTGATGGAGGAACGATCAGTGTGCGGAGGGATTCTCCCCGGGGTCAGGAGATCGGCAGGGTAACACTGCCAAAGATGAGTGGTCAGGACTTCCGGCCACAGCGGGTCAACCTGGATCAGGTTGCAGAGACGGTCAATATCTTTTTGGTCGGCGAAGGTGAAGCTGCCACAGGTGTGCTCAGGTCGATTCGGGTGATTCAGGCTGCCAACCGATGACTTTGTATTTATGCCAGGCAGGAAAAGTGCTGGAATCAGCCATCCGATTATCTGAGCTGATGGGCAAGGCGGTGTGGACGTTCATACCGGAGTCGGCTATTTCGAAAGGCGAAGCGGGGGTGCTCAACTGGAGCCCAGCCACACTCCCGAGTGGCTCGTATTTGCTGGTTCTTACTGCTGGTGGAGAAAGCCTGTCGGTTATGATTTCCATTTAGGGGTAATGGTTCGGCAGCATGGAAAGAAGTGATTGGTCACAATGAGCGATGTCAATCTTTTTCAGTTGCTCATTCATGTAATTTATTGTGAATAGGATGGTATCAGCAACATGCTGCCATCTTATGATCCATAATCGTAACGGTCAAAAGCAAAGCGGAATCTCGTACGCACCCGATTCCGCTTTTTTATTGTTATGCACCTAAGATTAGGTACAGCCATTTTAATAGATACCAAAGAAAAGGTATTGCCATGTCTGCTTCTCCTTTATAGTTTTGCTGCCGTTTAGAATTAGTCCAAATAAAAACAAAACAATCAACAGGTATGAAGCCTTATTCTCTGCTTATCGCAATGGCTATGATCCTCCTTTCGGGGTGTGGCCTATTTTCTCCCGATCCTCTCACCATCCCGGAAAATTATGATGGGAGTGCTTTCTCTACCAACGCATCTGCTGAACTGGCATTGTTGGATCAGTTTAAAGATCTCGTCAGCAAAATGAAAGAAGGACGAGATGAAGGGGTAACATTCTCGGTGGATGAGCTAGGCCAGCTATTCCTGGATGGTTCTCCTTCCATCAGCGACCAGACTAATGCCTACTACAGGGGGCTGGTAGATTCGTGGTTGGTAGAGATGGCCTCGGCCAGCGGAAATGAGTTTGTGCTCGCAGATGCGCCACAGGGAAACGGCGGTGTTCTGGGCGGACATTTATTTGACGAACATGGGCTGGAACTAGAGCAAATGATAGATAAAGGTCTCTTTGGTTCTATGATGTACTCTCAGGCCAACCTAATCCTCAATGAGGAGATTACCCCGGCTACGGCGGACCGGATCCTGGCACTTTGGGGGGCTCACCCCGACTTCGTCAACAGTGATAATTCCTCAGCTCATACAAACGCTGACCGATTCTCAGCCAAATATGCCGCTCGTCGCGACCAAAACGACGGAATCGGCTTTTACACCAGCATGGAAGATGCTCTGATCCAGCTTCAGGCCGCTTCAGCCAATTCTTCTGACTACGCTTTTGAGGTGGATCAAGCTGTGGTCGCCATACGGGAAATCTGGGAAGCAGCTAACGCAGCTACCATCATCAACTATCTCTATGCAGCCATTGACAAGTTGAGCCAGACTAATCCTTCGGATGCAGAGATTGGATCTGCCCTTCACTCCTATTCTGAAGCGGTCGGATTCCTCCACGGCTGGCGCCAGCTACCATCTGGTAGCCGCCTTATCACCGATGATCAGGTGGACAAAATCCTCGGCATGATGGAAGCAGCTCCTGATGCTGTTCCGCAGTCATATCTCTTTGCCCGTGATCCATTCACTTATTTGTCCCAGCTCGAAGATGCCGTCAATGAATTACAGCTGATCTACGGATTCACTAATGCTGAACTGGAGTCTTTCAAGAAAAACTGGGTAAACGAACAAGGCAGATAATTCATGCAATTTCGACTGACTAAGGTTCTATTCGGGCTGGCGTTTGTGAGCCTGGCGGGCTGTGACCAGACGCCGATGCCAACCGACCACGATTTTGACCGGGAAACGATGCTCCGCAGCATGGCGAATGAGCTCATCCTGGTAGAAATGTCAGACTTTTCTGATGCCGCTTCCACCTTTTTGAATGAAGCAAATGGCTTTATCCAGTCCCCGGATCTTCCGGGGCTGGGTTCCTTGAAAGATGCCTGGCAGCAACTAGCCCTTCAGTGGCAGCGGGTCCTTCCCTTCGGAACCTTTGGTCCGGCAGAGAATAGTTTTGGCACCATGCGCGAAGACCTGGGAACTTTCCCGGTGGATACAGTCAAAACCCTCGCGTATCTGGCTGCTAGAGATACTGCGTTCAACAACTTCGACCGTGATACACGGGGCATCTGGGCTGTCGAATATCTCCTCTTTCATGGCAATGGCGAATCTGATGTACTAGATGATTTTACCGGTCAGGAGTCGGAGCTTTGGAAGGGGTATCTGCTGGCTCTGGCCCGCAATATTCGTAACCAGGCATCGGAGGTGAGCGCTGCTTGGACAGGGAATGTAGAAGCCTTCGCTTCCAATTCAGGAACCGATGCCGGTAGCTCTACCTCTACGCTGTACAACGAGATGGTCGCCAGCTACGAATTGCTGAAGAATGCCAAGATCGGTCTGCCGGCCGGAAAGCGGCCGGGGCAGGTACAGGCCGAGCCACATCTGGTGGAGGCGTATTTCAGTGGATTATCCCTGGAGTTGGGACGGGAGCATCTTGAAAGCGTCCAGCGGATCTGGTCTGGTATCAACCGGGCAGGAGCGACCTTTCCGGGATTTGAAGAATACCTCGAAGTGGTTGTGGGCGGCCCGGAATTAATCGCTTCCACCAAAGAACAAATGATCGCTGTGGAATCGGCATTTGACGCGCTGGGCGCTGCGACCCTGTCTGTTGAAATCGAGGCAGGCAACCCTGCTGTTGATGTCCTCCACACCGAGCTCCAAAAGCTGACGCGATTCCTCAAAAGCGATATGTCTTCGCTTCTCGGCATCAGCATCACCTATGATAGTGGAGACGGAGATTAAATGAGGGTGCAGGCTTCCCTATCCGACTCATCTGCGCGCAGGTGGCTGGCTCGTCCGGTGAGCATCGCGCCTCTGGTGACCTTCAGGGTCATCTTTGGGCTGCTCATGCTGGGCTCGACCATTCGCTTCTGGGCGATGGGATGGATTGGGGAGCATTTTGTCGAGCCGACTGTTCACTTTCATTACTTCGGATTTGATTGGGTCAAGCCCCTGTCGGGCAGCGGCATGTATGTGGTCCACGGCCTGATGATTCTGGCTGCGATTGGGATCACCCTAGGGGCCTGGTACCGCTTCTCGGCGCTTGTCTGGGCACTGGCATTTACCTATTGCGAGCTCATCGACATCACCTGGTACCTCAATCACTACTATTTTGTGAGTCTGGTGAGTATTCTGATGGTGTTTCTGCCAGCAAACCGATCCTTTTCGGTAGATGCCAGGAGAAAACCAGAGATCACCAGGTCAAGCAATCCCCGGTGGATCATCTTCCTGCTACAACTGCAGCTGGCCTTTGTCTATTTCTTTGCTGGCTGGGCCAAGATCAACGAAGCCTGGCTGTTTGAAGCCTTGCCCTTGCGCATCTGGCTTCCCGCCCATACCGATTTGCCCCTCATCGGAGATTTGTTTCGCTACAGTTGGACCGCTTATGTCTTTGCCTGGATCGGCATGTTGTACGACAGCCTGATTCCCTTTTTTCTGTGGTGGAACAAAAGCCGGGGGCTTGCCTATGTCGCTGTCATTCTGTTCCATGTCATGACTGGTCTGCTTTTTCAGATCGGTGTATTTCCGGTGGTCATGATCGGGCTCACGACCATTTTCTTTTCGGAGCAGTGGCATGAACGCTGGCAGAATTTGTTGGGGACACGAACCGAACATCTGGATCTATCCAGCTGGAGACCTGCACTCCCCCGTGTGACGGCGGGTTTCGTGGTTCTCTTGTTGCTGTTTCAGCTCCTGTTTCCCTGGCGATACCTGCTTTATGACGGAAATGTCTTCTGGAACGAGGAAGGCTACCGTTTTTCCTGGCGGGTGATGCTGGTGGAGAAAGCCGGCACG
>CAZLKP010000300.1:0-6246 GCA_964560095.1 uncultured Bacteroidia bacterium | reverse complement strand
CACCGCTGCTGCGGTCCACTTCGACCACTCTGCCATAGGGTTCTGAGCTGCCTTGCACCGCTCCGGGAGACATGATGATGCTACTACTTTCAGCATGAAAATCCGCATCGGACACGATGAAGGAGTAGGTTTCTTCTCCACGACTTCGACCATAGGCCCAGACTTGCCTGACCGTCATGTTCGCTTCATCGGTCTCGTAAATGACAGCCCGGCTGTAGTTTTCTCCAGCCGTGCCGAATTGACGGTTATGACCATTGTCAAACAGCAGGATACTCCCGTCATCCAGTACTGTGGGGGCATGCTGATACCAGGCCCAGTCAAAATGTGGATGGCGGGCATGGCCTGTCAGCACAGCCTGATCTGCGATCGGGTTTCCTGCCAGGTCCAGCGGTTGGAGAAGGGATTCGTTCAGATCGGCTCCACTACCAGCACTCCCCCAGCCTGCATGGGGACTGAGAATCCACAACACCTCATTTTGCCGATTCAGCTTCACGAGCCCCTGGGTGCGACCACTCACAATGATCGCATCATCGGCGGGATCATAGGCCAGGCCATTCACATGGATCCAATCAACAGAATCTGTTGTAAGGGCTGTGCGCGTCTGGTCCAGTGACTCTCGGAGGTCCCACTGCGTAACGATCTGGTGGGTTTCACGGTCTATTTCAATGATCCAGTCTTCCACGGTGACTTCGCCAAGTTTATCGACCGAGACGACAAAATTCTCGTTGGGCAATTCGACCACATCATGATGAAAGCTGAATCCCGGCATGTCCCAGGTGTTTAGAACTTCACCCAGCATATCCACTTCATAGATCTTGTCCGTTCGGGCATCGGCAAAAAACAGGTTGTTATTTTGCAGTCGTTCGATGCCATTGTCGTAGAAAAAATTGTTGAGTTGGGGATGGCTGCGATAGTCAAGTACCCAGCGAATGTCGCCAAAACGATCGAAGATGAACGGTCGCTGCGGCGACAGGGTAGAATTGTGGCCAAAGTAGCTCACGAGGGTCATTCCGGGTGCCATTCTGGCGTCCTGTTTCAGAATATGAATGGTGGGATAATCGGAGGAGAGGGAATCGGTCTGCACATGCAGAGTCAATACTTCCACCACATCACCTTTCGAATCCGACAGACTCACCTCCACGGTATTGAATTCACCGGGATACAGTCCATACACAGGCAAAGCATGGGATTCGGCCAAAGGTAAGAATGCCTTCACCACATCGGATTCCGGCCCATGCTTTCCCAACACCCTTATGGTCACTGCCAGCTTTTGATTCATGACCAATTCCAGCAAGGCAGACAGGGGTGCATAGCCGGTCGGATTCAGAATCAGATCACTGTGGGAAATCTCAAGGGAATCCGGTTCCAGCGGGTCATCTCTTTCGCAAGAGCTCATAAACAACCCCAGGATGGATACCAGGATCAGGAAGGTGGGCAGATGTTTCATGTCAGAATTTGATTAGATCCGTCAGAAATATATTGAACCCATGCTACACTATGGCCCTTCCGGCTTCCAGCCCGGCGGCAGCTCAGCCACAATCCTGGCATAAAAACACCGATCTTTCATCGTGCGGAGCTCCAGGGTATAATACTTCTGTAATTCGTCCCACAAAAACTGATCGCAGGTCATGATCCAATCACCGACGCCGACGCCATTCAGAGAATTCGCCCGCCGGATGTTGTATCCATCCACATTGTAGGTGAGGCGATAAAACAGCTCATGCGTGTTGTAATTCCGGTGAAGGATGGTGTAGGTTTTGTCTTCGGGAAACAGGCGTTTGGTTTGTTTCATGAGCGCGCCGTAGCGTTCGGCGTAGTGGTCGATGTAGGTGGGGGCCACATTTTTCTCAAATACCGGCCAGTAGGCCGGTGCCCAGATTGCTCCCAGCAGGCCCAATACCACTACCACTTTTTTTCCATACCCGATTGATTCCCCTTGCAGGATATAGGTCCATATGGCATAGAGCAAGGCGCCAACGATCATCGCGATGGGGGCATAAGCGGGTATGTCATACCATTCGAGTTTGGTCGAAGAGGTAGAAACCACCGCCAGTTGCGCAGCAGCAACCAGGGTCATCAGCCCCCCCCATTTCCGGAGGGGGCGCAGCCGGGGAAGCAACAGGGCTGCCCAGCCAGCTGGAATCCAGTACATCCACGGATGAAACCGGTGGGAGGCCATTCGCTGCAGGTACCAATACCAGGGGTGATCGTGGAAATCCCGCACCTCTCCATAGTGGCCTCCCAGTTCCCCTTTCCACAAGTGCTCCAAAAAACCCGGATAATCCCATTCCCGATAGGCATAATATCCGACCAACAACAACAGGACCGTTGCCATGGCATACCAACTGTGAGGGCGACTGAGAAGGGCCTTCCAGCTTTGTTGCCAGGTGAGATAGATGGCAATGGCCGGCAACCAGAAAGCCCCGGCGATCCCTTTCGTCATCATCGCTGCCCAAGTGGCGGCCGCCGCCAGCCAGATCCATTTGTTTTCCGGAGTCTCCACAAAGCGGTATACCGACCAGGCTGACAGCAGCAAAAATGCCGCAATTGGTACATCATGAGCCCCCGTGCGGGCCCCGTGAACATGAAAAAACCCCCAGGCCGACAAAAATACCATCAGACTTACCCAGGAATAAGCCGGTCCGGCGACATCCTTTCCCGCCCGATACATGATCAGGAAGATCACAAGAACCATCAGCGATACCGGAAAGCGTAAGGCAAATTCTGTGTACCCAAAGATCTTGAAATTCAGCGCCTGAACCACCGAAAACAACGGAGTTTTCAGGTTCGTGCCGGGAGGACCCTGGGGAAATTCCCGAAAATTGTTGAGATATTCCCCCGTCTCTGCCAGCTGGTAAGCCCGCATCGCAAACAAAGACTCATCAAATAACTTGATCGGCTCCGTGCCAAGCTGATGAAAAACAGGGACATAGGCGGCTGCAAGGAAAAACATCCAGGGCAGCCATTCTTTGTAGCGTTCTCTGATTGCGGAAAACATGGACCCGAATATAGTCCAAATTCATATATTCGCAGGTAGGCAAACATTAATCCCAAACTTCCAGAATCTCTGTGGCCAAAACCGGAAAAAGCACAAACGGCAAGCAAACTCCTTTGATGAAGCAGTATTATGCGGTCAAAGCGAAGTATCCGGGAACTGTGCTGCTCTTCCGGGTGGGTGACTTTTACGAGACATTCGGAGAAGATGCTATCGAAGTGGCTGGTGTGTTGGGCATCGTGCTCACCAGAAGGAACAACGGAGGATCAGATCTGGAACTGGCGGGTTTTCCCCATCATTCCCTTGATACCTACCTCCCCAAACTGGTGAGGGCCGGTAAGCGGGTCGCAGTCTGTGATCAGCTCGAAGACCCCAAGCAGGCCAAAGGCATTGTTAAACGCGGGGTGACCGAACTCGTGACGCCCGGAGTCACCTTCAACGACAAAGTCCTGGAGGTCAATCGGGACAACTACCTGGCATCGGTCTATTTCGCCTCCAAAAAGGAGCTGGGCGTTGCCTTCATCGAAGTGTCCACCGGCGATTTTTTCTGCTTTTCCGATACGCCGGAATATGCGGGGAAAGTGCTCCATACCATGCAGCCAGCGGAGGTGTTGGTAGCCAAAAAAGATCTTCGCCACTTCCGGGAAGAATTTGGAGACCGCTTTTATCTCTCCCGCCTCGACGAATGGGTCTTTCAGCCCGACTATGCCCGGGAAAAACTCTTGGACCTGTTTCAAACGCAATCGCTGAAAGGCTTCGGTGTAGAAGATGAAGAAAATGGTGTGATTGCTGCCGGTGCCATTGTCCATTATCTCCACGAAAGCCAGCAACAGAACCTCCCACACCTGCAAAAATTATACAAATTCAATGATTCGACTTTTGTGTGGCTGGACCAATTTACGGTGCAGAACCTGGAGTTGGTGCAACCCCTGCACCCGGATGGCATTTCGCTGGTGGATGTCATTGACCACACCAAAACCGCCATGGGCGGGAGGCTGCTCAGAAGATCCCTGCTGTTTCCACTCAAAGATGTAGGTAGAATTCAACAACGGCTGGACATTGTGGAAACATTTGTCAAAGCCCGCAATGAGACCCAGCGCCTGCTCGACCAGTTCAAAGCACTCGGCGACCTCGAACGTCTGGCCTCCAAGATTGCCACCCGCAGATTGTCGCCCAAGGAAGCGGTGTTGCTCAGGGATTCCATGAGCCTCATTCAACCTGTGCAGCACACCCTGCAACAATATGGATCGGACGTATTGACCCGAAAGTCTGGCGATTTTGCCGACCCAATGCCCTTGCTGGAGCTCTTGTCTGCCACCCTCATGGATGAAGTCAGTGCGCAGATCAGCGATGGTGGTGTCATTCGGGGCGGCGTGTCCAAAGAGCTGGATGACCTGCGCGACATCAAAGCAAATGGGAAATCCCACCTGCTGGCCATGCAGCAGCGCGAAATTGAGCGAACCGGCATTACCTCCCTCAAAATCGGCTTCAATAGGGTATTTGGTTATTACCTCGAAGTGACCAATGCGCACAAAGACAAAGCACCGATAGACTGGACCCGCAAGCAGACCCTCACCAATGCAGAGCGCTACATCACCGAGGAACTGAAAGAATATGAGGAAAAAATCCTCTCAGCAGAGGAGCGCATCGTTGCTCTGGAAATGGAAGCCTGGCAGCGCCTGATTGATCGGCTTCAACTACACCTCGAAGGGCTACAGACCAATGCGCGAATCATCGCTGAGATAGACATGATGCTCAGCTTTGCCGAAGTGGCCCGCATTCGCCGTTATGTGAAACCAGCGGTGAATGAAGCCGATGAGATCAGCATTACCCAGGGTCGGCACCCGGTGATCGAAACCACCCTCTCGCCTGAGTCTCCCTATGTGCCCAATGATATTGCCCTCAACAATGAAGAACAGCAGATCATCATCGTCACAGGCCCCAACATGGCCGGAAAATCGGCTCTGCTCCGCCAAACGGCATTGGTGGTGCTGCTCGCGCAGATAGGGTCCTTTGTCCCGGCGGATGCTGCCACCATTGGCGTTGTGGACAAGATTTTCACCCGGGTGGGAGCCAGTGATAATATTTCCAGTGGTGAGTCCACCTTTATGGTGGAGATGAACGAAACCGCCCAGATCGTCAATAATGCCTCAGAAAAAAGCCTGATTCTGCTGGATGAAATCGGACGGGGTACCAGTACTTACGATGGTGTTTCTATCGCCTGGGCGCTGGTGGAATACCTGCACGAAACGGCAGGCTGCAAGGCAAAAACGCTATTTGCGACGCACTATCATGAGCTAAACGAGTTGGAAAATCGCCTGGAGCGGGTGAAGAATTTCAACGTATCCGTGCGGGAGGTAGATGGCAACATTCTGTTTCTCCGCCAGCTGCAACCCGGAGGCTCCAACCACAGTTTCGGAATCAACGTGGCCTCCATGGCGGGTATGCCAAAGGTACTCATCCAGCGGGCCGAGCAACTGCTCTCATACTTCGAAGAGGCCAAAATGGAAGATGAGAAATCAGCTAGACGGCTGAAATTCTCCGACAAGCAGACCATCCAACTCAACATGTTTGAATTGAAAGATTCCGATACGCTCAAGATTCGTCAGCTGCTCTCAGGTGCTGATATTGATCGGATTACGCCGGTGGAAGCCTTGCTGAAACTACAGGAAATGAAGCGGATTCTGATGGAGGAATAGTGCTCCTTTCCCAGGTTATGCCTGGATGAACTGTTCATGCCAGATCGACATGATTGATCCTGGGTATCTAACGTCAGGGGCTGATTCGATCATGGTGAATCCAGCATCAGGGTTTGTTCTCGATATGCCTGATCGACCACTGTCGCTCGCCAACCTATTCGAGGTACTCAAAGCAGTCGTAGGGAAAGTAATCACATTCTTTCACCTGGAGTAAAACAAGCCCCGCGTCGAGAGGTACCTGAATAACCTCGGCCAGACCATGAATCCAGGATACATCTGTCAGGTTGATCTCGGCATTCCGGTCCGTGTGGGTACCCTTGGATTTTTCCACGATGGGCCCGGAGTTGAAATATCTGTACTCAATCTTGCTGAACTGCTTATCCATCATCCAGACAACCGGATGAAACTCAGCGAACATGAACTGCCCCCCGGGCTTGAGATACCTCGAAACAATGCAGGCCTGCTGCCGGAACTCCGGCAGTAGGTCACTTGTGCCCGCATCCCTCCGCCCTGGTTATTCCTCAAAATCCGTCGGCAGACCCAGATATTCAA
>CAZLKP010000299.1:1280-6273 GCA_964560095.1 uncultured Bacteroidia bacterium | reverse complement strand
CCTGCTCGAGATACCAGATACCGTTTTCCTGCTGAGGCATGGGAACCTAATCTTTGCTGGTGTTGATCGGATTTTATGACCGTGAAAATAGACAATCATACCGGGCTTTTCACTACCTGTCCGGTTCCTTCCATTGCAGAACCTTTTCTGTCAGCCATTGCCGACACTCCAATGGCTCAGGATCCCGAATTTGTGCTTCAATGGCATCCAGTTTTTTGGGGTCAATGGGTTTGCCTCGAAGCCCCGATAATTGCCGGGTCAGCTTCACAAAGCGATTGTAAGCCTGGCGTTTGGAGGCTGATACCGCCGTGGCCCGACTGATGTACATCAGGGCACTTTTAACCTGCGAATCAAACAGGTCGTCGTCCCAGGCATCGAAATATACCCGGATCAGTAGGGACCGCCGGCTCAGATCAGCCAGAATGTCTGCGGGCTTGTACTGGCTCAGGAGCTGATATGCCTGTCGGAATTCTCCTTCCTGATGGGCAAGATAGGCTTTGGCATAGGTAAACACCTCCTCCCGGGGGGAGGGTCGAAGGCGGAGATAGTTTTCCTGCACAAAATTTGATCGCCACTTTCGAAGTAATTTTTCATCCGGTGAATGCTGCTTAATCACACCGGTTACGACATTCAGAATATTGAGATAGACATTGGTGTCAAGATATTCACCAGCAAACAGCAGGCCGTGATCGTAGCTGGTGCGATACAGGTCAAACAACTCCGGAAGCACGGCCTGTCCCTCCGATTTCAGGCGACCGTTGAGATAATTGAGCAGGGTGTAGGCCAGGGTTTTGGCTTCGTTGTCGGCGAGCAGGGGGAGATCTTCGGTAAACGCCACTTTGGCAAGCGGATAATGAGTCTGGTCTTCGGGGTGGAGCAGGCAGCGAATCACCCCTGCAAATGCACGAAGGGGCCGCTTTGCTGCCGCTACCGGATGGGTGTCGAGATATTGCCAGATAGCCTGCTGCAATTGCAGCTGCGGTGATTCACCCACGAGTCGCGCCCGATTGAGGGCAGCAAGGAAGTACTTCAGGTTCAGAAGCAGCGTCAGATCTGTAACCACCTCCAGGCTTTCTTCAAGGGCCAAAGCCGCATTCCTCGGTTGGTGCTCGGATTGATAGCTGAGGTATTCTTCCCGAATGCTGAGGAGGAGAAACAATTCCTCCGGACTGAGGTTCCCGGATTCCTGCTGGCGTTTTTCCAGCGACGTCCACAGACGTTGATAATCAGCTTCCAGCCCCTGGCGCTCCCGGTAGGCCTGCAACACCAGGCGCTGGCGGAGGGAGTCATGATTTCTGAGGGAAAGCTGCACCCAAAACTCTTCTAGCAGACGGCTGAGGGTACTCATGAGATTCGAGATATTGCTGTCCCGATAGGGGGTGTCGGGAAACAACAGCGCAAACAACCGCTGCTTGTCGAGGGCTTCCTCCCGGCCAGATTGGTTTTCCTCGTGGTTCGGAAACCAGGGCTTCAGCAGCTCCCAGAAGTCCAGGATTTTTGGGCTATTTTGGTGAAAAGGGGAACGGAGATAGTCCTCCATCAAGCTGCACTCTTCCTCAGAAAGGGTAGATAGCTGCCGGTACAGTTTGGAGGATTTCATGAAGAAATGGGTCGGGTGAATAGCCGTGGAAAAAGATACACCCAGTTTCGTACCAATCCCAATCAGGCTTTCTTCACCACTTTCATGGTTTCATTGGTGGCAGCTACCGTGCCGAGCACCGGCGCCATGAACCAGCCAAGCACCGGCACCAGCATGATCACGAGCCAGCCGGCACCATTCCCGATGGCGATCCCCCGGTGGGCGCCCACAAAGGCCACCGATTCTTTGACCGAAAATCGCTTGCGCTCCAGGATGTAATCCATGTTGCCAAATCCGGCATAATACGCCTGCACCAGAAAAATCAGGGCGGTGGTGATGATGTTGCCAATCACAGGCACAAGAAAGCCGGCAATGGTGAGCAGCAGCGTCAGGAATATCTCCCAGAGAATGTTCCTCAGAGCGATTCGTACACCACGAATCACATCGCTGATCATTTCTCCTACTGACACCGAAGGGGGCTCGTCGCCGGTTTTGATCGACTCCACTTTCTCCGACAGAATGCTCATAAAGGGTGACGCCACAATCATGACGATGTATCGGAAAGTGAATAAGCCGATAATGACCATCAGCACACCTGAAAGCCATTCCATGATGGTACCGACCGTTTCTGCGCCCCAGTCAAAAGGCCAGATGCCAGAGATCCAACCCCCGAAATCGTCGGTGATCGACAATGCCCAGGCAATCACGCCTCCGGCCACTACCAGCGAGATGAGTCCTGGCAAAACAGCATATTTCCATAGCTTATGACGATTCATCAGGCTGTAGGCCTCAGAATAGGCACTGAGAGAGCGAACAATGGCTGAAATCATAGTTCCGGAGCTTGGTAGAGGTACAGGTGAAAACATGATGGCAAATACCATCCGTTTTTGCAAAAAGACCAGAAATAAGCATTGCTGGTTGGAAGACCTCCTCAGGCTCTCGGCACGCTCACCGTCAGCATTTGGTTGAATTCCAGGGCATCAACGGTGATGGTGTAATCACCCGGCAGCCATCGCGCTGTTTTCAGGCGGATGTGATCGCCTTCTTTGATGATATCTTCAGGATTAGGGGTCACAAATTGCTCACCGCGTTTGATGCGGACCTCACTCACCCGAATGGTCGGGTTGGGAAGGTCGATCAGCAGATCGTAGGCATCCCAGGTCCATCCCAGGGCACCGGGTGCTTGTGGGCTGACCTGCTGTGCAGCTTCCTCCAGAGCTTGTTTGCCTCTTGGCGGTTTGGATCGCTGCGCGATGGTGAGGGAGTAGAGGTCTTCGTCAGTATTCAGCAGAGAATCAGCATGAACGATGTTGGGAATGCCATATCCGTATTCTGCATCTGGCAGGCCGGCCTGGTCGGAACTTAGCCTGATTGCCTGAATGAGCTCCATGTTGCTGGCTTCCGGATGAGCCTGCATCAGACAGGCACTAAATCCGGCAATGATGGGAGCGGCGAAAGAGGTGCCATTAGAAAGTTGAATTCTGGGGGTAGGCCCCACGGTGGTGGTGGATGTACCCATGGCGACCACGTCAGGCTTGATGCGGCCATCTGCAGTAGGACCGATAGAGGAAAAGGAACTCAGGTCATGCCATCGGGTCACAGATCCGACACACAAAATGGAGTCACCGTCACAGGGGGCTGTGATATACCGCCAGCTGTTTCGACCTTCGTTGCCAGCGCTGGTCACCACCAAAATACCACGCTGGGCAGCCCAGTCTGCCGCCCGGGTCACAATGGCTTTGTCCCCATCCATATCTTCATATACGTAGCCGGGCGAATCCTGAAATTTGTTGTAACCCAGGGAACTATGGATGATATCCACGCCCAGGCTGTCGGCGGTCTCCACTGCCCTGACCCAGTGAAATTCTTCAATCTGCGTTTCCCGGCGAGCATCTTCTGTGCGAAATAACATCACATCAGCCATGGGCGCCGCTCCTACAATCTGGTCGGGAAGATGTGTCGAAATGGTGGACAGGACGCGGGTACCGTGTGCTGATGCATGAAACACCCAGGAAGTATCATCCACAAAATCGTAGGTGGCAAGAATGCCTCCACGGGTCCGCAGGGAATCAAACGCTGCCAGGGTATCTACCCCGGGAAAACCGGCGTCCAGAATGGCCAGGCGAATGTTCTGACCAGTAAACCCGCGTTCGTGAAAGTCGGGGAGGCCTAACATCTGCAGTTGAAACGCAGAGCGGCCATAGCTGAGAGGTTCCGCAGGCTCCTCTGTGGTCGTGACCGCCGTGAGTGTCATGCCATGACCGAGCACCGGTTGGACAGATGCAACAAAGGGAAGGGAGCGGATAGCGGCCAGATCACTTCTGGCAGCTTCTACCAGCACCGCGTTGAACCAGCGCGAGGTCATGACCACCCGGCCACTGTGGCGCCGAAGCTCCTGCGTGTAGCATACAGACACAGGTAGATCCCTCCTGGAGATGGCAATACCCATCTTTGCCCGACGGGCGAGTGCTGCTTCAGACAGAAAGGCCTCCGGATGAGCCAGAGCTTCTATGGCCCGAAAACCTTTGTCGGTGAAGGAAACCCACAGGTGGGTTTGAGCAAGCGCTTGGGAAGACACGCCTGCCCACAGCAGGACAGCCAGCATGGCTATTCTCATATTTCTCTGAATTTGCGCCTAAATTAGCGCCTGTTTTACCGATGACATAATGAATTCGTGCCAGAAGTTGTCACTTCAAGATAAACGTATGATTCTACGAATTGTGAAAATGGAATTCAAAAAAGATTCCATCGACGATTTTGACGCCCTATTTCAGCACTATGGCAGCTGGATTCGTGCGACACCGGGCTGTCTGAGTCTGGAACTGCATCGCGATCCCGGCAATCCTCTCATTAGATATACGCATAGCACCTGGGATGATCCGGAGTCTCTGGATGCCTATCGGCATGGTGAGTTGTTTTCGGTGGTATGGCCGGAAACGAAGGCACTTTTTGGCGGCAGGCCCCAGGCATTCTCCCTGGAAAAAATCCTGGAGGTGGCACCCCTACAATAGGATCCATCAACGATTTTTCAGCATTTTGAAGCTGTAACTAACAGGCGTAAGAAAGGCTGCACGTCGGCATTCGTTGTATCCCTGAATCCGGTAATCTTACTATTAGGTTTGGGTGGACAAGCCCCATCGCAACTTAGGGACCAACGACATGAAGATTCTGGATTGTTCAGAGCGCTTGAATCAACGCTCCATTTATATCGGAAGAGCCTATGCGATTCTGGCACTAGCAGGAGCGGTATTGACCTATCATTCTCACAAGTGGATTTTTGGATTCGCCCATGTTGGATTCGAAATCGAATGTGTGTTGTGGGGGGCTCTCGCTGTGTCTGCCATCTTGAGCTTTGTGCCATCTATTGACATCGATATCCGGCTCCATATCCTGCAGAGCAATCACTTCACTTTT
>CAZLKP010000299.1:0-1270 GCA_964560095.1 uncultured Bacteroidia bacterium | reverse complement strand
TTTGTCACCGGTACGCTGCTCATCGCAGACCTCAATGCCTGGAACAACTATTTTATGCTGGTGACCCTGGTGGTGATCATGTTAACTTTCTGGGTGATTCGAAGCCTTCCTGGTGCTGGGATCCTGGGAGTGTTGATTTTGAGCTTATCGGGATGGTTACTTTTTCAACCTCCTCAATCGACCATCATGCCTCCGGCTATCCTCCTAATCCTGATTGGAGTGGTCGTGGTCTCATCGATGGTGGTGACCTGGCAGAAACTAATTGACGAAAAGAAACGGTTTGAAGGAGAAGTTGCGCTGAAAAAATCACAGCAAATCCTCGCCGGTGTTCTGGAAAGCACCAATGATTTTATCTGGTCCATGGACCGGAATTACGTGCTTCTGGCAGCCAACCCGGCTTTCCTCCAGGTGATGCGAATGAGCGAGGACGAAGACATGGGCGTAGGGAAAGCGATTCCGGAAAGCTTTCTGAATGCGCATGGACATCGCGAAGCTTTTGCTGTAGCTTTCCGTGGCAAGCCTACTATTTTTACCGTGTCTTTTCCCAACCACAGGAAAAAATTTTGTATGGAAATTCGGCTTCATCCAATTTTTAGGGATGGCCGAATCATCGCTGTTTCGGGCTTTGGCCGAGATATTACAGCACAGTTATCCCTGCAAGAGAAGCATCAGAAGGCACTGGAGCGGTTTGAAAACGCCGTGTCAGCGACCAGAGACGGGATTTGGGAATGGGACCTGAAACATAAAACCGCTTATATCTCTGACAGATGGGAAGAATTGCTGGGGTACGAGTACGGAGAGGTATCCTTGAAACCGGAATTCTTTGTCCATTTGATCCATCCAGAAGATGTCGGGCATGTGATGGAAACGTTCCGACGCCATATTAAGGTTGGCGATAATCAACTCTGGGGAGAGTTCAGAATGCTACACAAACAGGGACACTGGATCTGGCTGGAAGGAAGAGGAAAAGCTGTCCGTAGAGATGATGGCTGGGTGCTGAGAATTTCTGGTGCTGTGACAGATATCACAGACCGAAAGCGCAATGAGCTGGAACTGAAAAAGCTGTCTCTCGTAGCCAGCCATACCTCAAATGCTGTTATCATCACAGATGCCGCTGGTAACTCAGAGTGGACCAACGACGGGTTCACCCGCATTACCGGCTATACAAAAGAAGAACTGATCGGCAAGCGACCAGGCGATATCCTCCAGGGCCCTGAAACCGACCCGCAAACCAAGGCCTACATCGCCTCCAAAGTGGCTGCCAGAGAAT
>CAZLKP010000298.1:0-6281 GCA_964560095.1 uncultured Bacteroidia bacterium | reverse complement strand
TTTTTTACAGCGACGAGGACTACCGCCGCAGGCGGTTTAGTTCAACATCTTGCTACTCGCCATATAGCGCCTATTCCTTATTACACAACCCCCAATCTCTTCCAAACACCGTTTTGCAAAAATAACTCGCTACGAACGGGCGTTAGGTGAATGGGAAAACCAGGTAAGGCACAAGGCTTTATTTCACGATTAAATATTCAAAAAATCCAGCGGGCTGCAAAGTTTTTCTTTTGCTTTTTGCGTGATGTGCGTGTAAATCTTCCCGATCCTCGGGATTTCGCTTTGCTCAACCGTTTCGCTGCGGCTATGCCCCAGCAGGCTTTGGATGTACCGTAGGTCCATACCCCGCTCCAACAAATGGGTCGCAAAGGAGTGCCTGAGGGTATGAACGGACGAATAGGGATTGACCTCCGCTTTTTCTACCGCACGCCGGAAAATCTGCTGGATGCTTCGGCTGCTGTACTGCCAGGTTTTCAGAGGGTATAAGGGGGATTTTTGGAGAATGGGAAGAGGTATCAAACACTGTTTGCATGGCCATCCGCCCATCGAGCGAGAACTGCTCAATGAATGCCTCTCCATCTTGCCATGCTCCCGTTATCCAGAGCATATCCTGAGCTGGGTTTCGGATCGCATGAGCCCGCTGACCCATGGGTCAGTGTCAGTCAGATCGCTTTGTCACTACATCATCTACTCGCTACTCCCATTCCAAACTCTCCAGCACATGATGAACCTGCTGCTTGAGATAGCCTGTGACCGGGGCCAGAGAGTCGTTTTTCATGGCTGTCTGGTAGTAGAATGACAGGATCACCGACTCGGTCTTTTCCGAGTTGTGAAAAAATACCTGCATGGGCGTACCTACCTCGCCGGTCATTTCATATGTCATCCCACTACCAGCCGGGTATTCCACAGGCGTAGGAACGATGCGGGCAGCCTTGACCGAATGGTTGTAAATCAGGCGGCGATGCTCCTCCTGGTGCATCTCGATCGGGCGACCACTACCCGGAATGCTACGGCTGTTGACATGGAGGGTGGCATCAAATTCTTCAAAGGCAATATCGACCCAGCAGGAGTCCTCTCGATTTCTGGTCACCGTCCCGCTGGCCGGATACTCAAAGGTAAAGGGGCAGGCCTCATTGTCGAAGATGGTGTAGGAAGTCTCCGAAGGCAGGTCAATGCGGGGGTAGGCGTATTTCCGGGCAAATGGCACGTAGTCGTCCTCACAGGCGCTGAGCAGGAGCGCCATTGCCGGAGCCAGAAGGATCAGAAAACGGAGCTTGTTCATGCATTCGGGGTCTCGGGTTCTTCTTCGCTTTCTTCGGGGTGAATCACCAGCTTCACCATGTTGATGCGGTGATTGGAGACAGATTCTACTTCCAGTTCGAAATTCCGGTAGTGGATGATTTCTCCCTGCTCCGGAATTTTTCCATTGATCTCCAGGATGAGCCCGCCGAGGCTGTCACTCTCTCCCCGCTGGTCTTCAAACACCTGGCCGTCCAAATCCAGGATTTTACGCACATCCTGCAAGGCAATTCTCCCCTCAAATACGTACGTTTGATCATCGACTTTGGTATAGATCCAGTCTTCCGAATCGAATTCATCGTTGATTTCGCCGATGATTTCCTCAATCACATCCTCCAACGTCACGATACCCGCTGTCCCGCCAAATTCATCCACCACAATAGCCATATGCGAACGTTGGTCTTTGAACTCCTCAAGCAGATCGTCGATCTTTTTGGTCTCGGGGATAAACTGTACTTCACGCAGCAGGGTGGACAAATCCGGCGGTTCCCTGTCCTTTTTGAGATAGGGAAGCAAATCTTTGATGTGAAGAACGCCCTTAATGTTGTCCAAATGTTCTTCGAACACGGGCAAACGGGAATAATTCACATCGTTGATGAAGTCGATGAGTCCATCAAGCGGCGTACTGATCTCCACGGCCATGACATCCACCCGCGCCCGCATGATACTTCTCACGGGAATATTGGAAAAATTAACGATTCCCTTGAGGATCTCCCGCTCTTCCTTTTCCGATTCGTCTTCTGATCTTGTGAGATCTATCGCCTGCTTCAGGTCTTCCAGAGAAGCCGTTGTTTCAGTGAGATTTACGCGTTTGTCGATAAACCTCGTTCCCTCAATCAGCAAGTAGCTCAGGGGATAAAAGACCCATTTGAGCAAGGCGAGCGGTTTTGCGAGGAGGTGAACGATCCGGAGCTTATACTTGGCCGCATAGACCTTGGGGGTGATTTCTCCGAAAAACAGCAAGAGGCTGGTGATAAACACCAGATCGAACAAAATCTGCAATCCCGAATCCAGCCCGTAGGCCTCGGTGATGGTCCGAAGGATGTTGGATCCGACCAGAATGGCCGCCACATTCACGAGATTATTCGTGATGAGAATGGTGGCCAGCAGCTTTCGGGAGCCTTCGAGCCGGTTGGGATGGCTCAGGAGATTCCACACGCGCTGATCCTTGGCATGTTCGCTGTCGCGAAACACATCAATTTCTGGCTTGGTGAGGGAAAAGTAGGCTACCTCCGATCCCGATGCCAGGAATGACAACGCGATGAGACCTGCTAATGTGGCAAACTGAACGACCAGTTCAGGCCACCAGGGCAGCGTAACCATTAACCATAGCAAACTCCCAGGTTCAGGGTCCACAGATTCAACGATTTAATCAAACAGAGAGAAGAAAAATAAAGAATTTCTCAAAATGGCAGATCATTTTCCTCAGATTCGGAGGGTGTATCCCCCGGCGCAGGCTGAGCATCATAGGTATGTGGGGCAGACTGCTGCGAACCTGCCGGGTTCTGAGGCTGCTGAGCGACAGGAGCCTGCTTATAGGACTCCTGCACAGGATTGGCAAAAGTTCCGGAGGAAGGAGGCGCATCCAGCAGGATCAGTCTTCTGCCTTCTACTTCTGTAACCCGGCGGGTTTCGCC
Organism: uncultured Bacteroidia bacterium; assembly: GCA_964560095.1. GTDB lineage: Bacteria > Bacteroidota > Bacteroidia > J057 > J057 > JANQTF01. The sequence continues at coordinate 3,345 of CAZLKP010000298.1, read as the reverse complement.
CTGAGGGGATTCCCAACTTCTGGAAGAGAGGCGCCCCTCGATGCAGCAGGTAGAACCTTTGCGGAGATATTTTCCGGCGATTTCCGCCTGCCCACGCCAGAGGTTCACACTGACCCACTCGGTGCGATCGACATTCTGGCCATTTTTATTACGATAGGACTCTGTGCACGCCATCCAGAGGTTGGCTACTGCGATCCCCTGGTCAAGATATTTTACTTCAGGATCTCTGCCGAGGTTCCCGATAAGTGTTACCTGATTTAGACCGTATTTTGCCATGTGTAAAACTAAAACCCGCAACAGTGGGAGGGAAGCGATTTGTTGACCGTGTGAACGAATGTCCCTACCGAAAGGTTCAAACCTGTCAAAATCTGTTCTTAATCAAGCACTTGGCCGAATGGTGGCAGGTGTGCCTCGAACATCTTCAACACTGCCCGGGGAAAGGCAAAAGTAGGCAAATTTTCATATTTCTCGAAGTGCCCGGAGGCCCATTCGGGCACTTCGGCTGCCAGTAGCGACCAAACACAATAATGCATGTCGAAATGGGTGAATACATGCTTGCCACTTCCCAGCCATTGCGCATCAACCACCCCTGCTTTGGCGTCCCACTGTTGCTGAGCTACCTCCTGGTTCGGGGCGCTGGCGGATGAGCAATTCTGATTCATTCCGGATCAGGAAAAAATAGAAAAACCGGGTCTTCCGGACCATTTTCTTTCCCTTCTGGGGCAGCAGGTGTGTCGTTCCATCTCTCCGGGCGATGCAGGCACTTTCCACCGGACAAATCATACAACCCGGATTCGTAGGCGTACAGATCGTGGCCCCCAGGTCCATCATGCCATAGTTGAATTTGCGGCTGTCCACCCCTTGCACCCAGCCATCGAGTACTTTTTGAAAGGCTTTTCTGGTCTTTTGCTGGTTGATGGGTGAAGGACCGCCCAGAATCCGACTGGCCACCCGCATCACATTGCCATCCAAGACGGCCACAGGCTGGCCAAAGGCAAAAGAGGCAATGGCCCGTGCCGTGTAGGGCCCCACCCCTTTGAGGTTCATCAGCTCTTTGTGGGTATCGGGAAATGTGCCGTCGTATTCCTCTATCAACTGTTGCGCTGCAGCGTGCAGGTTCCGGGCCCGCGAATAATAGCCCAGACCCTCCCAGTGCTTGAGCACTTCATCAAGAGAGGCCTCAGCCAAATCCGACAATTGCGGGAAACTCTGCAGAAAGCGGCGCAGGTATGCCACTCCTGTTTCAATGCGCGTCTGCTGCATGATGACTTCAGCCAGCCAAATGCGATAGGGGTCCCTGGTTTCGCGCCAATCCAGACGCCGACCCGCTTCTTCCAGCCAGGTAACGATATCGGTTCCGATCATGATTTTTGTGTTCAAACATACAAAAACAGCAACAATCACATGTTTGAGCCAGCGGACCGGGTTGGGGCTTTTTGGGAAAAAGTTTTGCGGTTGTTGTTAATCTGCTAAATTTGCAAGTCAATTTCGGAAAAGGACCACTCGTAAGTGGTTAATAACTAGAAAATTACAACACGGTGACCAAGGCAGAAGTTATCATGGAGATTGCCCAGAAGACGGGTATCGATAAAGCGGATGTAGCTGCTTCTCTGGAGGGGTTCTTTACAGTTGTGAAGAATGCCTTGGCCAAGGGGGAGAATGTATATATCCGTCAGTTTGGGAGTTTCGTAGTGAAACATCGCAAAGAAAAAGTGGGACGAATCATCTCGAAGAACGAATCCATCGTGATTCCTTCTCACAATGTCCCCAGTTTTAAGCCTGCCCGCATCTTTGTGGATAAGGTGAAGAGTTCTTCCATCAATTCGGTGAACCACTCCAAGTAACTTACCGAGGAATTACCCGTATGACCCAATCTGCCCCTTCTCAGACTAACTTCGGAATGACGGCCCGGTGGGCTGTTATCGGCTTAGGAGTAGTCGTTTGCAGTCTTATGTTCTTTGCGGATAAATCCAACCTCGAAAACGATGCAGAAGCTGGGTTGAGATCAGCGCCTGTGCAGGCATCTTCATCTGAGGTGCCATCTCTGCCTCCAGTTGAAGGTGATGAGCCATACACCAGGCTGCAAATACAACTCCGGGAAGCTTTAGGAGAGCAGCAGGTCATACTGCTGGATTCGATCAGCCAGCTTCTGTCGTCCAGAGGTCGTATGGATCTTGCTGCCGTATACGCAAGAGATGCAGCCAACCTGGCCCCCAACACAGCCAGAGAACTGCGGGCAGGAATCTTAGCCCAACAGGCACTGGACATGCCTGTCGTACAGGAAGATCCTGACAAGACTGCCTGGTTTGCCGGGGAAGCCATCAGCAGGTTGGAAACAGTTGTTGAACAGCAACCCGGAAACGAAGAAGCTCTCCTTGCACTTGGTCTCAGCTATGTGTACTCCGGTGTGCCGGAAAATAGCATGAAAGGTATAATGACCATTCGTCGAGTTCTTGAGCTCAATCCGGACAATATAAATGCTTCGCTGCAACTTGGATATTTTTCCATGCAGACCGGCCAATTTGACAAGGCTGTGGAGCGCTTTGAACAGGTGTTAAGCATCAATTCTGACAGACAGGATGCCCGGCTGGGCCTGGCAGAGGCCCTCATCAACCTCAACCGCCCTTCGGAAGCTATTCCGCTTCTAGAAACTGTGGTTCAGCAATCAACAGACAATAAGCTTCGCCTCCAGGCCGGAGGGTTGCTTGATAATATTCGTTAACCAAAACAAAGAAGAAATTATGCCCTGCGGAAAAAAGAAAAAGCGCCATAAGATCGCTACCCACAAACGGAAAAAGCGTCTGCGTAAGAATCGCCACAAAAAGAAGAAGTGATTCTGAGTACCTGCTTCACAATCAGTCTTGTCTGATTGAATGACTGGCCCCTCATCGCCAGTCTTTTTTCTCGTTTTCGTTCACCTGCTTACGGCTGCCTCAGCACCCACCACCAGCTTCAGCTCGAATCCCGTGAAACACACGGTTTCGTAAGCGCAACGGTAAGCTTTTTTTGTGAATGAACTAGTCATCAACAGAAGCGAGGAGGGCCTAAGGATTGCTCTGCTTCAGGATAAAAAAATTGTTGAGCTCCACCACGAAACCTATTCGGATCATTTCGCGGTGGGAGACCTCATGTTGGGTCGGGTCAAAAAGATCGTCTCAGGCCTCAATGCGGCCTTTGTAGATGTAGGACACCCCCGCGACGCCTTCCTCCACTATTTTGACCTCGGGCCGCAAATGCGGTCCATGCAGCGCTATGTGAGGGCTGCCAGGTCGCCGAAAAATAACCTGACCGGACTCGATCAAATCAAGCCTGTACCCGACATCAACAAGGGCGGCAAGATGGAAG
>CAZLKP010000297.1:0-6315 GCA_964560095.1 uncultured Bacteroidia bacterium | reverse complement strand
ACGAAGTGAATGTGCGGAAAATGCGGCGGGCGTTTCTGGAGATCAAGCTCTTTCAGATTCTCTGCTACGTGAAAATGGAAGACTTTGATCTGGCCAATGCCGCGATCCTGGCTATGCAACGCAAGCTTCGCCAACCAGCTTACACTAACTGGGAAAATGCCAAAACTTTCCTCAGGATCATGAATGTGGCCCTAGGTGCGAGACCCAAGACGATGGAAAAGAATCTTCGGATCAACATTGACAAATGGAAGGAACAAAACAATGGGCCCGAGTCACTTATGCCATTCCTCGACCTGGATGCCATTTTCAACATGAAAGGCAAACTCGTCCATGTCTGAAGACGCTTCAGGTAGTAGATTGATTTGTGATCATGTCCTCTCGGAACAATTCTGTTCCGGGAGTTTTGGTGTGGAGCAATGGAGGAGATAGGGCATGATAGCAGGTCTCTGATACCGCGTTTCCTCATGCCTCATTCTGCGCCCCCCTGAACCACTCTGGCTTCCCAGGGCCTAAGTTCCTGCGGAGGGGTTGGAGCAGGATAATTGCCCAGTAGCACTTCGCCGGAGAAAGTCTGGTTGAGTGCGGCGGACCCATCAGAAAAGTTCATTATGACCACGTAGGTAGTTCCCTGATAGCTGCGGGTGTAAGCATACACCTGCTCGCTTCCCAGGTCCAGTTTCCGGGTCTTCCCATAGACCATGGCCGGTGTTTCCTTTCGAAACCGGATGGCAGCCCGGAAATAATTCAGAATAGAATCGGGATCTTCCTCCTGCGAGGCGACATTGATCTGGGGATAATTGGAAGTTACTTTGATCCACGGCTGGGTGCTGGAAAACCCGCCAAAGGCTGAATCATCCCATTGCACAGGGGTACGGGCATGATCTCGACCGACGATCCTGGCATTTTTTAAAAATAGCTCCGGATCCTTGCCTTCTTCCGTCCATTCCTTCCAGGCATTCATCATTTCCACATCCCGATAGTCTTCGATGGTTTCGAAGTCGGCATTGGTCATCCCGATTTCGTCGCCCTGATAAATGGTGGGCGTGCCTTTGCGGGTGAAGATGAGGGTGGCAAGAAGCTTGGCTGATTCTTGCCAGTATGCGCCATCGTTTCCCCAACGAGTGACGGTTCGGGGAAAATCATGGTTGCCCAGGTAGATCGTTCCCCAGCCCTTGTCGCCAAGGGCTTTCTCCCAGGTTTCGAATACAGCGGTAAATTCATCCATATTCCACTCTCGGATATCCAACCTTCCCTCACGGCCAAAGTCGATAAACATGTGGCCGAAGTGGAAAATGAGATGTAATTCCCGGCGGTCTTCCCCCACGTAGTCGAGTCCCTGCTCAGGCGTGATGCCGACGCCCTCTCCCACGGTGACAATGTCGTAGTGCTGCAGCACCTCTTCGTTCATTTCACGGAGAAATTCGTGAATTCTGGGACCATTGGCATAAGCTGCCCCGAAATCCGACCCCAGGGCATCCCAGTCAATGTCTTCGATTGCCTGATCTTTGGAGATAAGCGAAATGACATCCAGTCGGAATCCGTCCACCCCTTTATCTAGCCAGAACCTCATCATCTCATAAATCTCTTGTCGTAACCTTGGGTTTTCCCAGTTCAGGTCAGGTTGTCGTTTGGTAAAAAGGTGGAGGAAATATTCGTTAGTCTGTTCATCATATTCCCATGCGGATCCATGAAAGAAGGACCGCCAGTTATTGGGTAGGTCACCGTTTTGGCTGGGTTTCCAGATATAATAGTCGCGGTAGGGATTGTCCTTGCTTTTACGGGCTTCCTGAAACCAAGGGTGCTCATCCGATGTGTGATTAACGACCAGATCCATCAGCAGTTTCATGTCATGATTGTGGATGGTTTGGAGGAGAAGATCAAAATCCTCCATGGTCCCAAACTCATCCATGATCTCCCGATAATTGCTGATATCATATCCATTGTCGTCGTTGGGCGATTGATACACCGGACCGAGCCAGATGATATCGACACCGAGAGATGCCAGATAGGGAATCCGGCTGATGATTCCTTTCAGGTCACCGATCCCATCGCCATTTCCGTCCTGAAAGGATCTTGGATAAACCTGATAAATGGTGCCTTCTTTCCACCAGGAGTCAGAGTAGTTCATGCGGAGATTCGGAGTTAGTAGTTGATATCGAGTGAATAGATCTAGGTCGGGCTCATGGTAACATCCCGCCGACCGAAATCGAAATTTCACATGATTCATCAAAAGGAAAAAGCTGAGCAATGCTTATTCATGAAAACGATTTCGACCGCAGATATTTCAGTCTCCTGCTCCTTACACCTGATATAAGAAACTCCCAACTCTCAACGCCCAACTTATTACTCAAACAACTCCGAACTCAGGTACCGGTCTCCACGGTCACAGACGATGTGTACAATGATGCCTTCGTCGATCTCTGAGGCAATTTGCTGAGCGGCAAAATTAGCGCCTCCGCTGCTCATCCCGGCCAGAATGCCTTCTTCTTTTGCCAGGCGACGGGTTAGTTCGGTAGCCTGTTCGGTGCTGACATCGATGATTCGATCCACCCGTTTGGGTTCGTATATTTTGGGTAGAAATTCGGGTGTCCAGCGTCTGATGCCTGGTATCCTGGATCCATCTGTCGGCTGTGTTCCCACAATGGTGATGTCTGGATTTTGTTCTTTCAGGTAGCGGGACACCCCCATGATGGTTCCCGTTGTCCCCATCGCGGATACAAAGTGTGTCACTTTTCCTTCCGTATCCCGCCAGATTTCCGGACCTGTGGTCCGGTAGTGCATGGCATAGTTGTCGGGATTGGCAAATTGATTCAGGAGGAAATATCCTTTTTGCGTGGCCTTTTCTTCCGCCAGTTCCCGGGAAAACTCAATGGTGCGTGCAGCTGGTGTGAGAATGACTTCTGCGCCATAGGCACGCATGGTCTTGATGCGTTCGACGGTAGAATTGTCGGGCATCACAAGGGTCATGTGAAGTCCCATGGCCTGGGCGATCATGGCCAGCGCGATGCCTGTATTGCCGGAGGTGGCTTCGATCAGCCGATCTCCCGCCTTGATCTCCTGACGGTCCATGGCTCCTTTGATCATGCCGTAAGCTGCCCTGTCTTTGACGCTGCCACCGGGATTCTGGCCTTCCAGTTTGGCAAAGATCTTTACTCTTGGATTGGGATTCAGGTTGGTGAGCTCTACCAGTGGGGTATTGCCGATGAGATTGAAGAGATGCATAAAGAAAAGTTAATGTTAGGAGCAAATGAGGAAGGACTAATCTTCAGTGTCTCGTTCTGTCCACTCTATCGGATTCCTTTTATTATTGAAAACTGAAATGATTCTGATCATGCTTTCCTCAATATCGAAATACACAGCATGACTTTTGTTGAATGGTTTTCCCAGATTAGCTTTTCGTCTGTTTTTTTGGGGATGGACTTTCGGAAATTGGTGGGGATTTTGCAGGATTCGTCCAATCACCGAATCGAGTTCCTTGCTAAATAACTTACCATATCCGCTTCTGTTGGACTCGAGGAAGGATATTTCGTTGATCGCTTCCTCTCTGGCCAGAGGGTGGATGGTAAACTTGAAGTCCACTACTTACTATAGGTTCTGAGCTCCTGTAAAAATGTCTTTCCATCAATCGGCTGGACTTTTCCCGAAGAAATCTCATCAGCTCTTTGGTCCAATTCTTCCTTCAATTCAGGAGTCATCCAGGGATCTTCAATGCTGTCTGAAATATTCACTGAGGAGACATCGACTGTCTTAAGGATGGACAATGCGATCCTAACCTGCTGAAATGCAGGAAGATTTTGTAATAATGCCAGGATATTCTGCTCTTGTTGTTCCGAAGTCATAAACAAATATTACGCAGAATTGTCCAAAAAGATAACCCCGATTGTTAAAAAGCGTATCTTTACACCAGAATAGATCTTTGACACAACTTCTCTTCCTGATCTTTTGATCACGTTGAGCACTGTGTACCACACTCTTCCGGTCTAACATCTCGGCTCTCGCTTCTCTCAGGCGGCCGAAGGCAAGCCGGTATAACTGGGGACGACATGGTATCGACGGGCTCTATGGGGTCAAGCATAAGCATGCAGTGGGCTGTATTGGAACCACTCTAATCCTCCGGTGCATATTTTCTAAATGGCGAGTCTAACTACGCTCTGGCAGCTTAATCAGATTAAGTTTCTAGATGTCTTCTGGACGGGATTTATTTACCGACCGACCTTTTGGAGGCACTAACTCAGGTAAATTGCTGCGTCAACCCACCGCGATTGACGCTTAAGATTAGCGGTAAACTCGTCTGATTTTCCCCGTCACGTGGGTTGTCAGCCGAAAATATAAACGTGACTAAGCATGTAGAAGGCCTGATTACCGTGTGTTCCGGACGTGGGTTCGACTCCCACCGTCTCCACCTTTTTACTCCTTCCGACAAATCGACGGAAGAAGTTTTTTTATTCCTCTTCCGCCTGCAGAATCGCGTCCTGTCCACCAAATGCTTTTCCCTCAAGGCCCAGCTTCCCGTTGATAAAACTGATACCCATTCTCCAAACATCGTCATTCGATGTTCCTACCTGAGTGACCCGCATTTCTATTTTTTCCCCCGATTGAACAGTTCATACGCGTCTCTCAAGGTGGCTGTCCGGCCATCTACGTATCTGCTATTGGCTCCCACCAAATGCAAATCCTTCCACATCCTTTTACCTGATTGACATTTACTTGATTTACGGAGAGATTTTCAGGCGTATCAAATCCACGATTCTGGAAATGGAAGAACTTGCCTGTATAAATCCTGCGAGGTAAAGGAAGCAGGGTGACCTGTGGGATCAGCAGGTTTTCCGTTGGTCATATACGGCCCTGCACCAGAAAGGAAAGCGAAAGGAAGCACCCTACCCTTCAGGAAAGGAACCCTGATAGGCCTGGGGTAGATAGTATTCCTGGGTCAGGTCCGGGAGCCAAGCGCTGTATGGGCCACCCACTCGGGTCTTCAGCGGAAGTTCCGTCATGACAGGTGCTTTGAGTAAACCACGGCAGAGATGAAGGTACATCCGCTTCGGGGGCTTCCCGGGATACGGACTCACGAGGAGAGCCTCCCGGATAGAGAGTTCAGCCAACTGGAATGCGCTCAGCCAGCGGTCTTCACGTGGAAGTACCAAGAATGCCGATCCATCAGGCTTTAGCAGGCGGGCGATCTGCGCCGCCAGTTCATCCGGCATCATCCCGAGCCCGAACCGGGCTTTGCTTCTCGCATGATTAGGGGAAGCTTTATACCCTGCAAAGAACGGCGGGTTACTGATGATGGCGTCATAAGACTTTCCCTGCCAGGCCTGAATGCCGGACGGAATGACCTGGATTCGTTCTTTCCAGGGGCTGGCAGTAATGTTTTCCTGTGCCTGCTGTGCTGAAGGCCGATCGATTTCCACTGCATCGATGCATAATCCGGAACGCTTTTGAGCTGCAATCAATGAAAGCAAACCGGTGCCACAGCCCAGATCCAGAAGCCTGCCTTCCCTCGGTAAATCGGCCCAGGCACCGAGAATGACGCTGTCGGTGCTTACTTTCATCGCGCTGCGATCCTGTCGGATGATGAATTTCCGGAAATCAAATTGTTGCCTGGACATGTGGAGGCAGAATTTGCATTCAGATATGCGAAGATAAAATGTAGAACCGCTCCAAAATAATTCAATCCGGGAAAAATATCATTTATCTCTTGGAAATGTTTGAAAAAGCGATCAACCTTACAACCAAATCAATAACAAGCCGTACTCCCAACTAATCAATGTTCTGTTTTCTCGTATTTATTTTTCTTTCATCTGTTAATCAGAATGAACATGCCAAAGCGAATAACAACATACTTTCCTGTGGCTCTTTGTAGCCGGCTAGTATGGGCTGGTGAAAGAGAAAGACATGGGATGAATGCGGCGAATAATGTTTCAATTTTCAATCTATACGGGCGACTATGATGGTTTTGTAACCTCTTGGCAGTTTTTGCTGATCGCCCGGACTTACTAAGGTTCGGGATTTTTTGTACCCGAAAATATCCTCGGTAAGCCACCCTGCAGTCAACCGGTAGTGATGCCGGAGGAGTATCGCGTCGTAGGCTTTTTTGGCATGGTTCTATTAGCCATCAATTTGGCAATTGACAGGTTTGTCTTTGCGGACTGAATCGGAAAATCCCTACAGCACAAACACAAATCCGAACTTTCTTCGAAGGCTCTGTTTCACCTCTGAATCATTGTGTCATGAAAACGCCCTGCAACGCACTCCTCCGGCTCCTGTTCGAGAATCGCCTCCGTCGCTTTAACACCGCGTATGGAAGCAGAAAAA
>CAZLKP010000296.1:0-6323 GCA_964560095.1 uncultured Bacteroidia bacterium | reverse complement strand
GGGAGCGATGGATTGGCTTCCCCGACCGCGAAGGGGTGTTTGATTTTGTGACCTCGTACCCAGACTATGATCTGGAAGAAGTAGTCGCTTACGGTAAGGAAAAAGGCGTGCAAATCATCATGCACCATGAAACATCGGCTGCGCCCCGCACCTATGATCAGCAATTGGATACAGCTTATCAGTTGATGCAGGATTTGGGCATTCACTCTGTAAAAAGCGGATATGTTGGGCCTATCATTCCCGAAGGCGAGTATCATCACGGTCAGTGGATGGTGCAACATTACCGCAGAGCGGTGAGCAAAGCTGCAGAATACCATATCGCCGTAAATATTCACGAGCCGATTGCAGCTACGGGCCTACGCAGGACCTATCCCAATGAAATGTCACGGGAAGGGCTTCGTGGGCAGGAATTTAATACCTGGTCGATCGAAGGAGGAAATTCAACCGAGCACCTCACCATTGTGCCGTTTACCCGCATGCTCTCAGGTCCCATCGATTACACACCAGGTGTGTTTAGGCGTGATCTGCGTCCTTACCGCGACAATGAGCTCAATACCACCCTGGCGCATGATCTGGCCTTGTATGTCGTGATTTACAGCCCGATTCAGATGATCGCTGACCTACCGGAGCACATTGGCGACCATCCCGGGCTGCAGTTCATTCGTGAGGTCGGTGTGGATTGGGTGCAGACAAAAGTGCTCGACGGTGAAATTGGTGACTTCCTGACGATTGCCCGTGAGGAGCGCGAAACCGGCAACTGGTTTGTGGGAGCCGTGACCGACGAGAATAGCCGGGAACTGAAGGTTTCCCTCGACTTTTTGCCCGAGGGCGAGAGGTTTACTGCACGCTTATATCTCGATGGTCCGGAGGCGGGCTTTGACGCTGACCTTACCGATTTAAGCATCCGCGAAATGGAAGTGACCAGTGCAGATGTCCTCACATTGCCGCTGGCCAGGGGTGGTGGAGCAGCTGTGAGCCTGATCAAGTAGTAATCAGGGACGGGAAAAGATGGAAGCGTTCAACAACAAAAAGGTAGCTTGGAGCTTCCTGCCCTGCTCTGTTTATCCCTTCCAGCAATCCGGCATCCACTGGTTGCCAGCCAATGATGGCCCACAACTGATATTGTTTCCCGGAAGAAGGCGAATCCGGGGGGGCATTTGCCATCAGGATTTCTGCCCGATCCGGTTCCCAAAAGAGGGTCACGCTGTTTTGTTCGCGACCTTCGACGCCCTGAGGGTCTATTCTTTGGGTTGCCGGACTTTGGATGAGCTCAGCCAGCCGGAAGATCCTCGGTATTTCCTGCTCGGGGGTGCACCCAGTGCAAATAATTCCAGGTTTCGGAATCCATAGTCGCTTCCTTGTCACTCTTGGACAGAAGCTCAACGATGTGAGGCTCGACGGGCGACAGATTCATAAAGGACGAAGCAGGTAGAGAGACCTGAGCCTGAGAGGTAGAAAATAAGATGGCGACCGGTCGATTGATGGTACACACAAAAAAGGACTACCAAAAGGAAATCTATTATGCATAGGGTTAAAATCGAGGAGGGCGTGCCACCGTCCCTCCTCTGTATGAAGGCTATAGGCCTTCAAAAAAGATTCATGTGGCTGTAGGGGTGGCTTTCGATACTTCTTCCAGGGGAACCTTGCTCAGAGAATGAGTTTTTGGAGTGGCACGTGAGAAGTATTTTTTTCCCAAAGACAAACTGCTCTTGTATTTGGGATTTTTCACTCCTTTATTTCAACATAAATCCATATGCTTTTTGCTGGATAGGTTGTTTTCGTTGGTTTTTATTGATTTTTTATGAGTATTATAGAAATAAATCCTATTCTATGTCGAAATGGCAGCTACTTCCCAGATTGATTTTTTCGATTTCTTCTGAAGAAAGGCCGCGGTATCAGGGGTGGATCGCGATGGAGGTGTCTGGGAAGGATACCAATCATCTTGCCTGGTTTAATCATCTATGGGGGGAACTATCAAGCGGGAGCTTCCCCAGGCATGTGGATGGAGCTACGATGATGAACTGGTGGGAAGCCAGATTCCCTCATATTCCTCACAGAACCCGGCAGATGGTTCGTCTCAACCAGGATCTGTGTCGCTATACCGAAAATTTTCTGGCCTATCAAAAATCGCGAGAGTATAAAGATAACTTCCATGCTGATCTGGTCTTTTCCCTTTTTGAGAGAAAGGCCTATCCGTTATTTATCCGGTATTATAATCAGGCACAGAAACGATTTCAGGAATTCAGTCATGGTGATCAGGATTTCAGAACCATGCTGAGTTATAACCAGCTCCTGAGAGTCGGGTCTTCCTTTCAGATCTACGGCAAAAACAATCGTTTTGCCAGAGGCTTCCACAAACCCGGCCCCGCCTTCAAGACAACTATTCACGAGGTGACTTCGGCCCTGTATATGGTAGAGCGTGCCCTGTTTAAGCTGGATGAAAATGGTTCTCTCTCGCCAATGGAGGAGGCCGCCCTCGACATTCTTGGGAAGCATACCGACAAACTTCCGGCCTATGTACCGTTGATGCTGACCTTTTTTGAGATTCTGGGCCGGGATGATCCTCCTTCCGAAAAACAGGTAAGAGCAATCATTGATCAGTTAGAACCGGGCCTGAAGTGGTGCAGACTTGATTTGGTCACCAATATGATGAACCTACTGATTATGAAGCTGGCAAATTGGGAGCGGCAGGTGCATCGGTATGACCTGCTTCATGCCAGAGCAGAAACCACCCGGTATTTATCCCGGCGCGGGCTGATCTATTTCAACCGGTACTATTTTCTCTACATTGTTAGAATGTACCTTGAGTCGATTCACTATGTGGCCCCAAGATTGCAGCGTCAGCCCGATCCGCTTAGACAAAAGGAGATCGGGAAGCATTTAGCCTCCGCCCAGACGTCGCTGGATCTCTTTGGCAAGCTGCTCCCCAAAGACGATCAGGCGAGTTCATTCAGAGTTATGGATCTCATGGTTGCCTTTGAAAATGAGGATGATACCAGGCTAGAGAGGTTGTTTGTCCAGTTGGCTCAACATGCTTTTATGGATAATCGCTATGAAATTTTCGCCCGATGGACAAAAGCCAGATATCTCTTTTTGAAGGAAGATGAATACGAATTTGACCTTCATGTAAAGGTGTTTGATGCCTACCTTCGAAATCACCTGAAAGACGATGAAGGCGTGGACACTGCCCAACATGCCCTGAATTCTCTGGCATTTTTAAAGAAGATGCAGAATCAAACAAGGCTCCGAAATCAGGGCTACAAATGGCTGGAAACCATTTACAGGGAGGAAACCACCTTGCTTGATAAGCCCTGGATCCTGGCTGTGATGAAGCACAGGCTGGAGGCAGTTCGCTAGTCCAGCCCTTCTACCTGGGCCTCCACCCAGCTGGGATGCTCCTGATCATGGTAGATTCGCTGCCAGGCCTGAATGAAGTCTTCCGCTTCCGCTTCAAAAATATTCTCCACCCAAGACTGTGGGTTGCGGTCAAACAGTGGAAACCAACTACTCTGAATCTGAACCATGATCCGATGGCCTTTCCGGAATGTATGGTGGACATCCTGAAGCGGTAGCTGAATTTCATTGACCTCTCCCGGGATCATCGGAACAGGATTTGAAAACGATTCACGGAACCTCCCACGGATGATCTCGCCCCGTACCATCTGCTGGTAGCCTCCTTCCACCACATGATCCTTTGCATCCGGCCATTCTTCGTAGTCATTTGGATAAACATCAATGAGCTTTACAACATAATCTGCATCCATCTGCGAGGCTACTCCTGTATGAAGGGGGCGTGTAGAGGCAAAAATATTTGCCAGGATCGGGCCGGAGAGCCTAAGGTCTTCTTCCAGCACATCCGTCTGAAACATAACGACATCCGGACGCCGACCCATATCGCGCTGGTCACCGGCCATGTAGGGGCGTGGGGTGAAGCGCATGTCAATGTCGTCATAATGCGGCACCGGGTTGGCCGGGTCGCTGAGGTATTCGGTCCAGCTATGGCTGAATGCGGGGACCTCCCCGGCAGCCAGCCTGCCACCTTCATGCAAATAAAAACGAGTGGTTTTGGTGCTTGCCGGCGGCCAGGTTTCACATTTGCTCCATTCTCGCTTGCCGGTGTCATACATCAGGGCTTCCGGATGAGCTGTAGCGCCATTCCCCTTGAGGTGATGTTCGAAAAAATTGTATTGGATCACGTCCCGGAAATATTCACTGATGTCTTTGTTGTCGCCAAAATCTGTATGGCCAATCGTTTGTCGCCCGGTGCGGCGATTCCAGTCACCATGACTCCATGGGCCCATCACGATGCTGTTGCTGGCATTGGGATTGTGGGCCTCGATTTCCTGGTAAATGTGCAGCGGGCCGTAGAGGTCTTCTCCATCAAACCAGCCCCCCACTGTCAGTACGGCATGGTCGATCTCTCGCAGGTGCGGTAGCAGGTTTCTTGCCTGCCAGAATTCATCATAATTGGGGTGATCTTTCAACTGTTGCCAAAAAAAGGCATGTTCCCCATAGATGCTGTCGCCATTGCTCAGTGGACCCAGATCCATGTAGTATTGATACCAGTCCGGAGTAGAAGGAAATGGCACCTGATACCAGGAATTGGGGGTAGGGCCGTCGTGCTGGTAGGTAAAAACTGAATTGGCAATGAAATAGGAAAGGGTGTAGGCACCCATGTGGTGAAAATCGTCGAAAAAGAAATCGGCGATGGGTGCCTGTGGAGAGGACGCCACCAGTGCAGGATGCCCGCAAAGCGCCCCGACGGCCGTGTAAAACCCGGGATAGGAAGTGCCCATCATGCCGACCTTGCCATTGTTATTCTTCACGTTGTTGATCAGCCACTCAATGCTGTCGTAGGTGTCAGTACTCTCGTCAAAGTCATCTTCTCCTTCCCTGCCGGAGCGCTGAGGGCGCATGTTATCAAAATCTCCTTCCGACATCCAGCGTCCTCGTACATCCTGGCACACAAAGATGTAGCCCGACCGGATGAGTTTGGTTCTGGCGAACAAGCCTCTGGGCATCTGATCACCATAAGGCCGACAACTGTAGCAGGTGCGGCTCATGAGGATGGGGTAAGCCCCTCTCTTTTTGGGGGAGTAAATGGTGGTGTGGAGCCTGGTGCCATCCCGCATCGGGATGTACACTTCGGTTTTGGTGTATTTCCTTTCGAGATATCGCTGGGTATCGGTGTTTTGTGCCGGGGCAGCGACAGTGGCCAGGGTGATGGCCATATAGAGCAATAGTTGTTTCATCGGGATTGTGGATTAACCAACCAACGGAGCGAATGTACGAAACAAGCGAATGGAGTCCCGATTTGTTTGCTGAAAGCAAAATGAGGCGGGGTGCCGCTTCCTCCCACCTTGGGAAGCTGGCCCCCGTCACTCACATTGCGGTGTCTCCTGCGGACACGGGTGGGTGGAGGTCCGATAGGAGACGGGGAAATCCTTGCGGAGCAGGACGTAACATCGCTCTGCAACCAGGATGGATTTCATGGAATGGGTTGAGACACATGGCCGGGAGAAGAATCTCCCGAATTCGCATGGGTTGGAGACACCACGTGAAAAGGCATGCCTCTTCTTATTCCTGGTTTGAATGATATTTGATAAGAACGAATAAAACAGTGGAGCTCAATCAGGTGGTGGTAAGGTGGGTCAAAAGCGCCAACTGTTTGATCATGATTCCAAGGTAGGTTATCCGGGTATAGGCACAAATCATAAATGCTGGCATTTGCTCAGAGGCTTTTGTGATAAAATGGCCCTCAGTGGCTATAGGGGCACCTTTTGTTTGGTTTTGCTCGTAGTGCCTGGATCAGAGCGAGCGCTTGCAGCAAAAAATCTTCCTATTTTCCCATAAATATCCCAAGCAATGTCCGATTCTCCCCTTCCGCGCTCTGCCTACTGGGCCTATGGCTTCGGCGATTTTGGTCAGAACATCATCTTTCAGGTCGTGGCCTTTTGTCTGTTATTTTTTCTCACAGAGGTGGCAGGTGTTTCTGCGGCCTTTGTCGGAACGTTGTTTCTGGTTGGGAGAGTGTGGGATGGGATCAATGATCCAATCATGGGCGTGATCAGTTCGCGGACGCACACGCGCTGGGGCAGCTATCGACCCTACCTGCTCTGGGGGACACCGATCCTGGCGGCTGCGATGTACTGGCTCTTCGCTGTGCCCGAAGGAGTCGGCAAAAACTGGTACGTCGCCATCGGGTATCTGGCATTCGGGATGGCCTTTACCTTTTACAATGTGCCCTACGGTGCTCTGACCGCTGTCATGACGAAGGACTACCACGAACGGGGCCGTCTCACAGGTTTCCGGATGACCTTCGC
>CAZLKP010000295.1:0-6339 GCA_964560095.1 uncultured Bacteroidia bacterium | reverse complement strand
GGCCAGTGAATATGGGTTTGATCCTTCCCACATCTACAGCTACGATACCTTTGATCAAATCAAAAATGATGATGAGATTGACATCGTGTATGTAGTGCTTCCTAACGGCTTACATGCCGAATACGCCATCAAAGCCGCGCAGGCTGGCAAGCACGTGATCACCGAAAAGCCCATGGCTGTTTCAGTGGAGGAATGTGAGGCAATGATTCAGGCCTGCCAAGAAGCCGATGTGCATTTGGGTGTGGGATACCGCTGCCATTTTGAACCGCATAATGTGGAAATCATCAAGGTGGCAGACGAAAAGCAGCTCGGAGAAGTCAAGCTCATTGAAGCCTCTTTCGGTTTTCGGGCTTTTGGCTATGACAACTGGCGCTTCCATCACGAGCTGGCGGGTGGAGGGGCCTTGATGGATGTAGGGATCTATTGCATTCAGGCTGCCATTTACACCACCAATGAATTACCTCACACCATTTCGGCACAGGAGGTGAAGACCTATCCGGATCGCTTCAAGGATGTGGATGAGACCATCACTTGGCAGATGGTGTTCCCTTCTGGAGCCATTGCTAACTGCAGCACTAGCTATGCGGTCAATGTGCATCATTTGGATGTCTATGCCGAGCAGGGAAGTTTTGGCCTGTCACCCGCCTTTGGCTATGACGGCATTCGGGGCTATGTGGGTGATAAAACCCTGGACCTGGGTCAGGTACGTGAGCAGGCCTTGCACATGGATCATTTCGCTGCGGTCATTGCCGGGGAAGATGCATTGAAAACGCCAGGCGAAATGGGCCTTCGCGACATGACTATCATCGAAGCCATTTACAGATCGGTCAAAACCAATTCTCCTCAACCGCTTAGCTGGTAACTCCTATGATTTTTTCCGATCCTAACAACTATCTGACCCTGTGGAAAGGGGTGGTCATGGGCCTGGCAGCCATTTTTTTGGTTGCAGGTGCTGCCCATCTGATCAAACCTGCCATGTTTCATCGCATCATGCCTCCCTGGATCCGGAAGTGGAAGGTCGGGGTGAATTACCTGACTGGTGCTGCTGAGATGATCTGTGCTGTTGCTCTGCTCTTTGGCGACACCCGCCAGGTTGCTGCATGGGGAATTGTCGTGATACTCATTGTGGTGTTTCCGGCCAATGTGTACATGTTGCAGGATGAACGAGCTTCGCTGGGACTTCCTGCATGGGTGCTGTGGGCAAGGCTGCCTTTGCAAGTGATGCTGATCCTCGCGGCGTTGTGGATTGCGCTGACCTAAGGCTATTTCCAGTGATTGACCTCCAGCCAATCCCTCAGTCGATCTTCCCAGGTTGCAAACACCGGGTTGTCTTCGGGAAACATCCCCAGTCCGTGACGACCTTCTTGGTAAATATGCAGTTCAGCCGGGATCCCGGCTCTCCTCAGAGCCAGATAATACATGATGGAGTTTTCCGGAATCACCGCCTGGTCGCCAGTGGTGTGAACCAGGAAAGCAGGAGGTGTTTCAGGCTTGACCTGCTCCTCATTCGATAACTCATACTGCATCTCAAAGCTGGAGTTTTGCCCCAGCAGATTGTTGCGGCTGCCTTCGTGAACCAGTGGCGGCATCATCGAAATGACCGGATAGCCCAGGATACAGAAATCCGGGCGGCAGGAATATCTCTGCAGGGGATCTTCTGAGGTCGAATCTCCCTCGTCAAAATGCGTGGACACAGTGGCTGCCAAATGTCCACCGGCAGAAAATCCCATGATCCCAACCCGGTCGGGATTAATGTGATGGTCTGGTGCCATGCTTCTGATCATTCTTATGGCTCGCTGGCCGTCGTGCATCATCACCGGATGGCGATACCCATGCTGTCCCAGCCTGTATTTGAGGACAAACGCATGAATGCCTTCTCGTTGAAACCATTCAGCAATTTGTTTCCCTTCATGGTCCATGGCCAGCTTCCAGTATCCGCCACCCGGACAAATGACCACTGCTGAGCCTACGGGATTCTCTGCCCAGTAGGCGGTGAGTGTGGGAATATCGTGAGCGTCATGCCCCAGGGCATCAGGGGGGGTGTCAGGGTAAAGGAGCATGGTGTCCTGTGAGAGAAGGAGAAAAGGGAAGGAAGCAAAAAGGAAAAGGTTGAGGTGAGCGAAAGCAGACAACCACTCAAACGAAACGTCGTGGAGCTGAAAGAAGGAGGCTCGTGCTCCAGGATGTAAAAGTTGGTTCATGTCTCAATAACTGAAGTTCTGTACACAAAATGCCAGTGGCATATCCCTACTCCTTCCTGCACCCTCCGGAAGGCGGATGGCACAACCAAGAAACTGCAGCTCAGGGAACAGAATATTTCGGCGATGCCCGGCAGATCCCATCCAGTCATCGAGCAGGCTTTCAGCAAACTGGAGGTATGTTAAGATGGGAATGGGACGGTCGTCGAAATCTAGGTATTGGTAAAATGGTCGCCCGGGAATGGGGGTGTAAAAGGTATTGCTTCGGTAGGCATGCAGAAAGTTGCTAGCTACATTTTCCGCGTGGGCTTCTGTTCCATATGCGCTGCTGCGTCGATCCAGGGTGCGGTACCGGGCTTCATAGGGATTGAAATGGCTTACAAAATCATGCCTGGCCATCGCCCGTGCCTGGTGGTCGGCACAGTCGCGAAGTTGTGGGGAGAAAGTCAGGGGAGGTTTCCCTCGTTCCAGGCGTTCACGGTTGGTGACAAAAAATACAGCAGCATTGAGCAAAGACAAATCAGGCGATGCAAGGTCAATGGGTTGATGAATGGCCTCAAGCTGCTGAAAAGACTCCCAGGTATAGTCCGCATAGGATTCATCCGGAAAAGAACGCTCCGTTGGGCGAGTGGCCAGAAACCCCACACCAATCAGGAGTGTCAGGATCCTCAGATTCATAGGAGGGAATTTTTTGCGATACAAACGGAGAATCCGTGGCTTTCGTTTATCCTCGAATGACTTGCTTCGATTCGATGGTGATCGGGGAGCCCTCGGCTAGCATCACGGAAGATGGTTCCTGACCATTGAGAAACTCAAACGCTTTCCCATAGGTGGAAAAATCTACCTTCAGGCCATAATCAGTAGCTTCGTATATCTGCCAGCTCGGGTGAGTGACCTGGTATTCGGTGGTTTTGTTCTTGCCGGATTGAGAATAGCCCCAGTAGTGTTCTGTGATAAACGCTGTTTCGCTACCGGCTTTCAGCGGTTGTGGCTCTGCTAAGGCGCGAACCTGCATGCTCTGCCAGGATCCTTTGGTTTTCCAGCTATATTTGACCTGGATCTCGCCGGGAGGATAAGTCCAGGCGTATCGCATAGGGAGTGCTTTGTACCGTTCGTTGTAGAGGGTGTTGGCCACCCATGCGATGGCGGGTTTCGGAACAACTTCCCGGATAAAAACGACCCCACGTTTCCAATGGTCTCCATCTTTCCGCTTGACGTAAAACCGTAGATTGACCTCCTCAAAATTGACGTGGAAAGGAATTTTGATGCCTTTCAGCCGGGTTTCCACAAACCGAAATCCGATTAGGCTGGCGAAGCATCTATCCTGCCAGAGGTCGAGCTCTGTCCCGAAAGGCACATGGGGACGCATTCGGTCAGGATCCACCTCAAAATTTGCAAAAGCCAGTTTCCGCCACTCAGCTGTCAGGAAAGTCATGGGTGTTGGGAGTTTTACGAGTAACTTTACCCTGCAAATCAAACGAAAATCCCAGGCAAGGGTTCAAAATCTCACAAGGGATTTGTATCGTCTGTTGTGCTGAAACGGTTTTAATGGACGCTACCTGCTCAGGAACATGTTCCGTTCTTTGTAGGCTTTGCGGAAAAATGGATCTGTGAGATCCTTGATGAAGTAGATCTTTTCGCCGGTAGATTTCATCTCGGGGCCGAGGCCTTTGTCCACGCCCGGGAATTTGTTCCAGGAGAATACTGGTACCTTGATGGCATATCCGTCGAGCTTGGGACTGAATGTAAAATCCTTCAGTTTGTGTGTGCCCAGCATGATTTTCGTGGCAAAATTAACATAAGGTTCGCCATAGGCTTTGGCGATGAAAGGCACAGTCCTTGACGCCCGAGGGTTGGCCTCAATGATGTACACCTTGTCATCTTTGATCGCAAACTGCACGTTGATCAGGCCTTTGATATCCATGGCCAGCGCCAGTTTTTTGACAATGCGCTCGACTTCCTTTACCACTTTGGGCTTCATGTCGAAAGTCGGAAGTACCGCCATGGAGTCCCCGGAGTGAATGCCTGCTGGCTCAATGTGCTCCATCATTCCGACGATGTACACGTCTTCGCCGTCACAAATGGCATCCGCTTCCCCTTCGATCCCACCATCGAGGAAGTGATCGACGAGCACCTTGTTGCCCGGTACCTGATTCATCACCTTGATCACGTGCTTGGTGAGTTCTTCGTCATTAATCACAATGCGCATGTCCTGACCACCGAGTACATAGCTTGGACGAACTAGCACCGGATACCCCACACCTTGTGTGATTTCAAGGGCTTCTTCTGCATTGGAGGCTTCCCCGAAGTCGGGGTAGGGGATTTCGAGATCTTTGAGCAAGGAGGAAAATCGCCCGCGATCTTCGGCCATGTCCATCATGTCGAAGCTGGTGCCGAGAATCGGAATGCCATATCGGTGGAGCTTTTCAGCCAGTTTGAGTGCCGTCTGTCCACCGAGCTGAACGATCACGCCTTCGGGTTTTTCATGCTCAATGATGTCAAAAATGTGTTCCCAGAAAACTGGCTCGAAGTAGAGCTTATCGGCGATGTTAAAATCGGTGGAAACAGTTTCCGGGTTACAGTTAATCATGATGGTTTCGTAGCCCATTTCGCGGGCTGCGAGCACCCCATGGACACAGCAGTAATCGAATTCGATACCCTGTCCGATGCGGTTGGGGCCGGATCCAAAGACCACAATTTTCTTTTTGTCTGTGACGATGGATTCGTTTTCTGTGTCGAATGTGGAGTAATAGTATGGGGTGGTGGCTTCGAACTCCGCTGCACAGGTATCGACGAGTTTATAGACCCGCTTGATCCCCATGGATATCCGTTTTTTGAAGACATCGCTCTCCAAGCACCCGAGCAAATGAGCCAACTGCCTGTCGGCATAGCCATTCTTCTTGGCATCGGACATAAGCGCTTTGGGGATAGTATTGAGTTCGTAGCGTGAAATCTCCTTTTCCAAGGTTACGAGATACTCAATCTGTTTGAGGTACCACATGTCGATGCGGGTTGCCTCGAAAATATCTTTCAGTGGCACCCCGAGGTGCATGGCGTCTTTGATATGGAAGATCCGGCTATCGGAGGGTTCCCGCAGGCTGGTCATGATTTCTTCCAGGTTCTGCAGCTCTTTGCCATCAGCCCCCATGCCGTTTCGGCCGATTTCAAGCGATTGGCAGGCTTTCTGAAGAGCTTCATTGAAGCTTCGGCCGATGCCCATGACCTCGCCCACTGCTTTCATCCCCATGCCCAGGCGCGGATCTGCCCCGGGAAACTTGTCAAAATTCCAGCGTGGAATTTTGACAATTACATAATCGAGGGTCGGCTCGAAGAAGGCCGAGGTGTTTTTAGTGATCTGGTTGGGGAGTTCGTCGAGGCGATATCCGACAGCCAGCTTAGCAGCGATCCGTGCAATGGGGTAGCCGGTAGCTTTGGAGGCCAGCGCCGAAGAACGGGATACCCGTGGATTGATTTCGATGACGACCACATTGCCTGTGTCTGGATCCACGGCAAACTGCACATTACAGCCTCCGGCAAAATTCCCCAGCATATCGAGAATTTCGAAGGCGTAGTTCCGCATGATCTGGTAAATCGTGTCTGGCAGGGTCATGGCGGGTGCTACAGTGATGGAATCGCCAGTGTGTACTCCCATCGGGTCGAAGTTTTCGATGGAGCAGATTACGATTTTGTTTCCGGCGAGGTCGCGCATGACCTCAAGTTCGTACTCTTTCCATCCAAAAATGCTCTGCTCAATCAGTACTTCGTGAATAGGGCTGGCTTCCAGGCCCCGGTTGAGGAGGACGTCAAATTCTTTGGGGTCATGGATAAAAGCGCCACCCGCACCGCCAAGGGTGTAGCTGGCTCGAATCACCAAGGGAAACCCAATGCGCTGGGCAATTTCCTTTCCTTTGAGGAATGAGTTGGCTGTTTCTGCCTCACATACGGGGAGGTTCATCTCATGCATCGTAATACGAAACAGCTCCCGGTCTTCTGCCTTGTCAATTGCGGCAAAATCAGATCCAATCACACGTACGCCATGTTTTTTCCAGATGCCCGCCTTCTCACAATCCATACAGAGGTTGAGTGCCGTCTGACCTCCCATGGTAGGAAGAACAGCGTCAATCTCTTGTTCGCTCAGGAT
>CAZLKP010000294.1:3722-6372 GCA_964560095.1 uncultured Bacteroidia bacterium | reverse complement strand
TGATATCCAGCACGCGCCCGGACACATACCCCCGAACTGTCACAGGATCCCCGACCAACAAGCCGTTCACATTATCAAACATAACTGTGTAGGTCTTTTGATCGGGAGCAAAAAGGTCTGACCGCTGGGCCCACATAATACCCAAATAAAAGAGGACAATACCACCGATCACGGTGAGTCCTACCTTCCATATTCGCAGATCAAACCGATCGGGCATGCCAGAGGACTTCGTCAGTGTTGGTAATGCGACTGGCATGTCGTCCGAGCACAAATAACCAGTCAGACAATCGATTGAGATAGCGTAGCATAATAGGCTCTACGGGAGCGCGGTCATTGAGCTCTACCACTCGGCGCTCAGCGCGGCGGCACACACAACGAGCCACATGTGAAAGTGAATTTGCAGGATGCCCGCCAGGCAGCACAAAATTCGTCAGCGGTTCAAGGAGTTTCTCCATCTCATCAATACTGTGCTCCAGGGCTTCGACATCTTCTCTCTGAAGGCTGGGCACCTTAAAATGAGAACGGGAGGGATCATTTGCCAACTGGGAACCAATGACAAAGAGGTTATTCTGAATCTGCCGGATCAATTCGAACTGATCTTTCACTGCTTCCTGATCCGCAACTAATCCCAGATAGGCATTCAATTCATCTACTGTACCATAAGCCTCAATCCGAAGGTCGTTTTTAGCCACACGAGTTCCCCCTAATAACGAGGTGGTCCCTTCGTCTCCTTTTTTGGTATAAATCTTCATTCGTTTCTCTTATACGGTTCTGAACCCAAATTCCAGTCAGAAGTTCACAGGGCGCTCAAATATCTTCGCTGGATGCAGGTTCGTTTTTGGTTCCTGCCTGAACATCTACAAAGTTAATCACAATTCCGCGCTTTGAGTCATTCAATCTCAGGCGAACTTCCATGATTCCGAAATCATTGGTGGCACTGCTCCAGACATAATCTCCGTAGCTTCCGGAAGCCAAGTTGTATTTTTCATTGAAATACGCACGAATCTCCTGGTATAACCGAGCTGTTTCCACTTCCTGATCAAGTATGACATGAGCCACAATGGAAGCAATCCGATTGGTCTCCATGCCCGTGATGAGGTTGTCAGAATAATAATCAACACTGAGTCTGCCTGCGGGAGATAATTCGTATTCAAAACTGAGTCCGTAGCGATCCTGGAATTTCGGCTGGATCGGGGCAGTTAGGCTTTTGGCAATTTGCAGCTCATCCCCCAGGTTAACACCACGAAAATTTGCCTCCGTGGTTTGAAAAATCTGCATAAATAACCCATCCTGTGGACGACGCTCGCCCCGACAGGCTGACAGCAGCAGCAAGAAGGAAATTCCGGATATCAGAGGAAATCGTTGGAATACAGGGTTCATCTGGTTCGATTATTGCCACCAATTGCGCATCGGGTGCTCTCAATGATTCGGTCCTGAAACTGTAAAAGCAAGCTAGCAATTATCCGTTCTCTCTCCCAATGATTCCAATTACCCGGATCAGGCTTCTTTTTTCTCCGGTCGGAAAGAGAAAACTTGTGAAGTGCTCCGACATTGGTAGCTTTACCAATCTTGCGTTTTGATCAAATCCATGGCAAAAGGAATATCCCCCTCCAACACCGGACAGGCTTCAGCCAATCCCAGGCACGAAGCCACGCTCAACAAAGTGAGACACCTGCTTCAGCAGGTAGATCAGGTTGTCGTGGGCCAGCGAAAAATGATTCACCGACTCCTGATGGGACTGTTTACCAACGGCCACATCTTGCTGGAAGGCGTACCTGGACTGGCGAAAACTTTGACAGTGGACACATTGGCTAAAGCTCTCGACCTAGATTTTAACCGCATCCAGTTTACCCCCGACCTGCTACCTGCTGATCTCATCGGAACACTTATTTATAACCAGAAAGCTGGCGTTTTTGAGGTCAAAAAAGGCCCGATTTTCACCAACTTGCTGCTGGCAGACGAAATTAACCGCTCACCCGCCAAAGTACAGAGTGCCCTGCTTGAGGCTATGCAGGAGCGACAGGTAACCATCGGAGAAGAAACCTACCGGCTCGCATCACCATTTCTGGTGATGGCCACACAAAACCCCATTGATCAGGAAGGGACATACCCCTTGCCTGAAGCTCAGGTGGACCGCTTCATGATGAAAGTGTTTGTGCACTACCCTACCCGGGATGAGGAGAAAGCCATCATGCGCAGAATGGCCAAAACGAATGTCCACTACGATGTGAAGCCGGGGTTTACGACCGCTGATATCAATGAGATCCGGGCTATGATTGATGAGGTGCAGGTGTCTGGGAAGCTCGAAGACTACATCATTGACATAGTCATGTCTACCCGGAAGCCGGAGGAATACGGCCTGGAGCGTTTGGCCGAGTATATTGAATATGGCGCTTCTCCCCGGGCCAGTCTGGCCCTAAATCTGGGCGCGAAAGCCCACGCGTTCCTCGCCGGACGCAACTATGTATTACCCGAAGACGTAAAATCTATCGCTCCGGATGTGCTAAATCATCGCATCATCCTGAGCTATGAAGCGGAAGCGGAAGAAGTCAGTACGTTGGATTGTATTTCTCAAATTCTGACGACCCTGAATGTGTAACTCAGGCTCCCTGAGGGAGTTTTTTCACAAAACGCTTGCACATTTGCTCGA
>CAZLKP010000294.1:0-3712 GCA_964560095.1 uncultured Bacteroidia bacterium | reverse complement strand
CTACGGATCAGGAGGTTGAGGGTTCGAATCCTTCCGAGTGTACAACTTTTTGACAACATTTTTTGAACCGTTTTATTCTTGAGAATAAGACGGTTTTGTTTTTTTCCCCCGACATATTTTGATTGAATCAGGCCTCTTCTTTTCAGCTTAACCTGGGTCAAAGCTGGGATACGTGCCTAATTCCATTGCAGGACAACTGCGGGAGGGGCGGAGCCGCACCGTTGGGATGATTGTTCCATTTATCAACCACTTACACAGATGGATGACCATCATTCCACTGGCAAAAGATCACAGGATTGACCTTTCTTTCTTCAAACACAAGTGATATGAATCCCCAATTTGCAGAATTCAAGGAAAAAGTAGTTGTCATCACAGGCGGTGGCGGTGTACTCTGCAGTGCCATGGCGGCCGAACTTGCCAAGCAGGGCACCAAGGTGGCCATTCTCGATTTACGGAAAGAAAATGCCAGAAAAGTAGCGGATGCCATCATCGAAGGAGGTGGACAAGCCATCGGCGTTGAAGCCAACGTGCTGGATGCAGCCAGCCTCGTCCGTGCCAGAGAAACCATTCGGAAAGAATTCGGTCCCTGCGATATTCTCATCAATGGTGCCGGAGGCAATCACCCTAAAGGTACCACCACCAACACTCACCTGGCTCTTGAGGATCTGGAACAGGACAAAGACCTGATTACCTTTTTTGATCTAGATCCGAAGGGGATCGAGTTTGTTTTCAACCTGAATTTTATTGGTACGCTACTCCCCACCCAGATTTTTTCCCGTGACATGGTAGGTAGAACAGGATGCTCTGTCGTCAATATCTCCTCCATGAATGCCTTTACGCCACTGACCAAAATTCCGGCTTACAGCGGGGCCAAAGCTGCTGTGAGTAATTTTACGCAATGGCTGGCGGTGCATCTGGCGAAGGTCGGCATCCGCGTAAATGCACTGGCACCGGGATTCTTCCTCACAGATCAAAACCGAAGCCTGCTGATAGATGCTGCGGGCGAACTAACTGACCGGGGGAAAACCATCATTGATCACACACCAATGGAGCGCTTTGGAGATCCTGAGGACTTACTAGGCACTCTCCTGTGGCTGTGTACGGATAGCTCCAGATTCGTTACGGGAGTGGTTGTACCCATTGATGGAGGATTTAGTGCTTTTAGTGGCGTCTAGACCATTTTTCCGTTCTCAGAAGACTGGAAAAACAGGTATTTACCGACAACATCAGAAATCAATGAAACTTGAGCAAACCTGGCGGTGGTATGGTCCCCAAGATCCCATCCCCCTTTCTTATATCAGCATGACAGGTGCCACAGGCATCGTTTCTGCCTTGCATCACATTCCCAACGGAGAAGCCTGGACAAAAGAGGAAATCCTGAAGCGAAAGGCTGAGATTGAAGCTGCCGGGCTTAGCTGGTCTGTGGTGGAAAGTATCCCCGTGCATGAAGATATCAAGAAACGCAGCGGCAAGTATCAGACCTACCTGGACAATTATGCCGTCAGTATCCGGAACCTGGGTGCCTGTGGTATCAATACGGTCTGCTACAACTTCATGCCGGTACTTGACTGGACTCGTACAGACCTGGCCTATGAAATGCCAGATGGGTCCAAAGCCTTGCGCTTTGATGCTGCACAATTTGCTGCGTTTGACTTGTACCTGTTAAAGCGTCCCGGTGCTGAGGATACATACTCCGCCGAGCAGCAGGCAAATGCACGTGTAGTTCAATCCAATATGAGCGAGCAGCAACAAACAGCTCTGATCAACAACATCATTGCCGGATTGCCCGGTGCGGAGGAAGGGTACACCCTCAACCAATTCCAGGTAGTTCTGGATACTTATCGAGAGATTGGAGACGCAGAACTACGAAACAACCTCTATGACTTTCTAAAAGCCATCATTCCCGCTGCTGAAGAAGCCGGGGTCAACATGGCCATTCACCCCGATGATCCGCCTTTTTCGATTCTAGGGCTACCCAGAGTTGTGAGCACAGAATCAGACGCGCGTCAATTGCTTGAGGCGATAGACAGCATGAATAATGGCCTGTGCTTTTGCACGGGATCCTACGGTGTTCGCCCTGATAATGATCTGGCTGGCATGGTCAGACGTCTCGGAGATCGCATTCATTTTATCCACCTGCGGAGTACCATCCGGGATGAGCAAGGCAACTTCTACGAAGCCGATCACCTCAATGGGGATGTAGATATGTATGCAGTCATGAAAGCCCTGGTAGAAGAGCAACTCGTCCGCCAGGCAACAGGCAGGCAGGATACCCGCATGCCCTGGCGACCCGATCATGGTCACCAAATGCTGGATGATCTGGAGAAATCAACCAATCCCGGTTATTCGGCCATCGGACGACTCAGAGGGCTGGCAGAGCTCAGGGGGCTGGAGAACGGCATTCGACAGTCTCTGACTGAGAGGAACAAATAAGTAGCGCATCCCGTCAATCCTGAAGTGTAAGCTCTTCCAGAACCGCGAAGAAAAAAGGAGTAAAATCGTGTGAGGAGCCAATATTCTCCTTCAAGGTACTTTTTCGATGAAAAGATTGGCCTTCCGGCCTCCACCCACTCCATCGACTATCCTTGCCGAATGCTTTCCATTACCCGCATCCCATCCAGGGCAGCTGACATGATGCCCCCTGCATACCCTGCACCTTCTCCACAGGGATACAAACCAGCAACCTGGGGATGCTGAAGCGTTTCCGGGTCGCGTGGGATGGACACCGGCGATGAGGTTCGGGATTCCACGGCGACCAGCACCGCCTCGTTGGTGAGATAGCCTTTCAGTTTTCGACCAAAGGCCTCCAACCCACCTTTGAGCCGCGTATGAATCCGCTCCGGCAACACGGACCGCAAGTCTGTGCCGGTGATGCCCGGCAGGTAGGAGCAGTCCGGCAGGATGGTGGTGGACTTGCCATGAATAAAGTCCATGACCCGCTGAGCGGGTGCAACCTGCCTCCCACCACCGGCGGCAAAAGCCGCCTGCTCTACGCCAGCCTGATAATTCATTGCAGCAAGGGGATCATTCAACGATCCGGGAATATCTTCCAGTCTCAGCTCCACTACCATCCCAGAATTGGCAAAGCCGGTGTTACGCATGGATGGAGACCAGCCATTCACCACCAACTCTCCATCGCTGGTGGCAGCCGGACAAACGATCCCACCCGGACACATACAAAAGGAATATACCCCCCGGTCCGACACCTGCTGTACCAGGCTGTAGGAGGCAGCCGGTAGTACATCCGGCCGCGGCAGCTGACATCTGTACTGAATTCTGTCGATGATATCTTGCGGATGCTCGATTCTCACTCCCAGAGCAAAGGGCTTGGCCTCCATGCGGAGGTGGCGTCGCAGCAGCAATTCAAATATATCACGTGCCGAGTGGCCGGTGGCCAGGATAAGATCAGTGCAGGGCTCCCATTGGTTTCCATTGAAGCAAATCGCGATCATCTGGCCATCTGATACTCGCAGATCCGTGAATTTTGTATCGAAACGCACCTCGCCGCCACATTCGACGATCGCTTCCCGCATGGTCTGAATGATCTTCGGCAATTTGTTGGTCCCGATGTGAGGATGCGCATCAATGAGAATATCTTGTGTCGCCCCAAACTGCACCAGAATATCCAGAACCTTCTGTATGTCTCCCCGCTTGGTGGAGCGAGTATAAAGTTTGCCGTCAGAAAACGTACCGGCACCGCCTTCACTCTGCA
>CAZLKP010000293.1:4447-6452 GCA_964560095.1 uncultured Bacteroidia bacterium | reverse complement strand
GCCTTGTTTTTTGTAAAAGAAGGCAGAGGGTGCTTCCAGCAGGACTTGTTTGATTTTCCACTTCAACCGCATCAGGTCATCTTTATCCGGCCGTCGCAGATCAATGTGGTGCGTGAGGTTGTGATCGACCGCTGTCAGTTGATTGTCTTCGAAAGTGGGTTTCTGGACGAATTTTTTGTAGACCAGAATTTCATCCATCGCTTTCAATGCTTTCATAGCCTGGGCCAACCGCTTTCTCTCAACCTGGAGGCAGCTACCTTTGACAAATACTATGAGTTGGCCCGGGACATCAAGGACGAGATCGACCAACTGTCTCCCGATACCCCGCACATTTTGCGCTCGCTGATCTACTACTTGCTGATCAAGCTCGATCAACACTATGCTCAGCGCTATGGGGTGCGGCGCATCCACCAGGCTGATCCACGCATCCTGGAGTTTCAGCAGCAGCTATTTGCCTACGTTCGCCAAAACCTAAGCGTGACGGCCTACGCCGAAAAGCTGCACATCAGCCGAGTACATCTCAACCAGCTGTGCCGCAAGCACTACGGCAAGACCGCCAGCCAGGTAATTAGGGAACACCTGCTCACCGAGATCAAAAAAGCCCTGAAATACAGCCAGAAAGATATAGTCGAGATCGCCTACGACTTTCACTTTTCCGCCCCCTCCAATTTTTCCCGCTTTTTCAAGCAGATGACCGGTCGGTCTCCCCAGGACTTTTTGGCGGAGTTATCAAAATGATAAGGCATTTTTCATCCAGATAAAGAATAATCTTCCCTGCCCCTGATCTTTGCATTACCGTTTTTTTATTCTAAAACTAATCGTAATGCGCGTTTTTCGTCTGTTTTTCTTATTCCTGGTCTTCGCTGGAAGCCAAGTAGGGGGTTGCCAGACTGAATCTTCTGAGCCTGTTCCGGATCTTTCCGATGATGTATTTGAATTGGCTATCCGCCGGGTAAATCCTGGGACAGACCTGGCCGACTTTACCGCGGCCCGGGATGCCTTTGTGGCCAAATTGATGGCCGAAGAAGGGACCTCCAACGACCGTGAAGTCCAGCCCTTTTTCGATTTTCTCGGTACCGGTTTGCCGCTAGACAGCGTCTACATTGGCATGACCCAGTACCAGGACGCTGCCACGTTTTCTGCCTTGGGGCAATCTTTGGGTGGTATTCCCGAAGCGGCGCCTTTTCTGGGGGCTTTTACGCCCCTGGTCTTCGAAGCCCTGCAACCCATCGCAGGGTACGGTCCGGTGGACCTGTCGGCGGTTGCCCCCCCGGGCAGCGGCCAGGTTCTGGAGATCGCCGTCCGCGACCTCTCCGCCTACCCCAACCTGGACCAGGCTGATTATGAAGCCAAGCGGGATGCTTTCCTTGAGCTGCTGGCACAGCAGCCGGGTTTTGTGCAGGAGATCCAGTGGCAATCGATCATGAATTCCACGGTTGTGGTGGGCATGACGGTGTACGAAAGCCAGGCAGCGGTCACGGCCATCAACAGCGACCCTGCCTTTGTGCAAAGCGAGGCGGCGATGAACTTCATTGGCAGCTATCCGCCTACTGTGTTTGGTATGGTCAACACGATCCTCAAGTAATTCATCCACCCCAAATCCAAAAAGCCAAAAGCATGGTACAAGAAATCGCCATCCGCAAGGTAAAAGCCGGACAGGACGAGGCCTTCAAAGCGGCCCGTCGCGCCCTGATCCAACAACTCAAGGCCCAGCCGGGCGTGGAAAAGGACTGGGAATTTCAATCCTTCTTCACCATGCCAGAGTCCGACGACACCGACGTATTTGTGGGCATGACCCGCTACGATTCGGTGGAGACGGTCCAGCGCATCTCTGGCGAGCTGATGCAGTCGCCCGAAGCGGCAGCCTTTTTCGCCACCTTTGACATGAAGGCCTTTGTGCTGGTGCAGCCCGCTGATGAGGGGGACTTCCGCATGGAGGACCATGTGCAGCCCGGCAACGTGCTGGAAGTAGCCGTGCGCGTGCCACTAGGGGGCCAGGAAGCTC
>CAZLKP010000293.1:0-4437 GCA_964560095.1 uncultured Bacteroidia bacterium | reverse complement strand
TCAGTTTGACCGGCTGCGCAAAGGTTTTTTCGACAAAGTGGCCGCGCAGCCGGGCTACTTGTTCGACCGGGAGTTTGTCGACCTGCAATCGGGCGATAAAGTGGTACTCATCGGCTGGGATAGCCAAGCAGCCTTCCAACAAGCCCTGGGAGTTTTGCAGACCCAGCCCGAGATGGCGGCTTTTTTCGGCGCTATTGAGGCCAAGGCCTATCAGGCACTGCGTGTTAGCAGCAGCGAATGAGTTACCTTCCTGCCAGGGGAAGGAGTCAAGCTGGCGGGAACAAGGGGAAAAGCGAAAAGCTGGCCGCTTTGGCCAGCTTTTCGCTGCTCATCGGGGAGTAGAAGCGGCTTATTCCTGTTTCACGATGGCCTTGACGTAGCGGAGCGCTTGTCCATGCAGACGCAGGAAGTACAGACCCGTCGGCTGATCGCTAAGATCAAGCGCCAGCGGTTGTCCCGCTGCATGAACCTGCCGCTGCAGCACCGATCTTCCCTGGATATCCAGCACCTCCAGCTCGAAGGTACTGCCCACCGGGAAGATATCTTTGGTGTCTACCGAAAACAGGCCCGAGGAAGGATTGGGATAGACCGCAATCACCGAGCTGATGCCCCCTTCCAGGCTGGTGGCGCTGCTTGCATCAGGCCAGGCAATGACATCATCAAAGTACCAGTATTCCGGATTGACGAATGGGTTGGTATCATAGTGATTGTGTGTTAATCTGAACCGGTCATAGACTCCCGAGGGTGCTCCACTGAAATCATAAACCAGTTGAACCCAGGTGTTGACATCCTCCTCACCATACCGAATAAATATTCTAGTTCTTTCCACCCCTGTGGTCATGTCGTACAACTGGAAACTGACCGATCCGGTATGGCTGGAAAATACTTTTCTCGTCATCACAGGCCAAACATCCAGTGCGATTTCCGGCACGTCAGCTTCTACCCCTGCCCAGCGCGGAGAGGAAGCTGTTTTATATACCAGGCCTACGCTGTCGCTCATATTAATTCCGGAGGGAGAAGGATTGGCGACCTTCTCAAACACGGCATCCAAAATGGGCGTGAAGGCCAAATCCCGGGTGTCAAAGTCTACATACAGATACGATTCTGCTACCGCAACCGGAATTTCGTAGGTCTTCGTGCCACAGGAGGACCCGACCGTCACGCTGATGACGGCAGAGGTCGTCCCAAAGTCAACCTGGATGGTGGGCGTGCCTTGCCCGGAGAGGAGGCTGACGTCAGCGGGGACCGACCAGGTGAAGGTGTCGCCAGCATTTTCATTGATGAAATACGACTGATTGGTCGAATTGGGCAGCACGTACGATTGCCCCCTTAAAGAATAGGTCTGTAGCGCTACGAGCAGGGTGTCCCTGAGGGTCGCGCCACAGCTGCTGTTGAAGGCGACGACCACTTCTCCCGGATCACAGCCCCAGTCCACGACAATTTGATGGCTGCCCTGTCCGGAGACAATGCTCGCGCTCGTCCGGACTTCCCAGGTAAAGGTGCCCGCCCTTGCTTGCGGAAAGGCATAGGTAACCCCCACTTGATTTTCAGGAAGGGCTTCCGGTCCTGAGAGGGTCGGTAGCGCAAAGTTCGCTACCTCAAAGGAAAGGGTCACCGTGTCGCAAGGGGTTTGCAATGCGAGGGATACATTGCCAGGGGTACAGCCCCAGTCCACCGTAATTTCGTGGGTACCTTGTCCGGAAATGATGCTGGCGTCCGTGGGCACCGTCCAGGTATAATTGGCGCCGGCAATGTCTGGGGCCTGATAGGAGAGGCCTGCCGCCTCTACCGTGGGTTGCTGGCCCTCGATCCGAATTCTATCCGGCCGGTTATACACCCGCACGTAATCCACCTCCAGGGTCTGCGGCAGCACCGTGGTAGCGTCCACATCTCCGGGCCAGTCTCCCCCCAGGGCCAGGTTGAGGATAAGGTAAAAATCTTCCTGAAAAGGTGCCCAGGGACCAATATCACTGGGTGTGAGCTGATGGTATTGGATGCCATCTATGAACCAGGTGATGGAATCCGGATCCCATTCCATGGCAAATACATGAAAGGTATCGGCAAATATCTGGCCCGGAGGCAGGTCATAAAATCCGGGTTTGTAGTCGTAAGGCATGCCGGTGTGGACGGTCCCGACGGCCTGGCCAGGTTTTTTCCCAATCATCTCTACGATATCCATTTCCCCACTTCGGGGCCAGCTGCCGTAGACCGATTCGGTCGGGAGCATCCAGAAGGCAGGCCAGACCCCTTGGGTCGAGGGGAACTTCATACGGGCTTCAAAGCGGCCGTAGCGGAAGTCGACTTTCCCCTGGGTCTTGATCTTGGCGGAGGAATAGCCTTCCCCTCCAACACTATCTTCCCGCCCGGTGATGACCAGCAGGCCATTTTCTACCTTGATATTTTCGGGCGCGTCGGTATAGAACTGCTGCTCATTGTTCCCCCAGCCACAGAGTTCCGGACAGCCGGTTCCGATGTCGTAACTCCAGCGGCTGCTGTCCAGGGCCGTACCGTTAAATTCGTCGGCCCAGATGAGTTCCATGCAGGGCTGGGCCTGCATCCAAACAGGAGAGGCGGCTACCAGGCAGCCAAGTATCAAAAATCGAAACAGGTGGATCAGTCGAATCATAGCTAATGGTGTTGAGATAAGATGAAAAACAGGAAATCTGTGGGCCTCTGATTTCCTGAGGAAAAGAATCAGAATCCTGTTTCGAAAACTCGACCAAACGCGGAGGACTTCCCTTCACGTATTTTACCTGTTGCGGGAAATCCTAGCACATATTTTGCGCCTCCGATTTCCTGATGCAGGAAAGGAGCTGGTTATGAGCTATTTACGCAGGTTGCTTACCAGGCAGTCCGATGCCCGGCTGAATGAGTGGAGAAGCCTGGTTGGTCACCGGTTCAGGATGCCCCCATCAATATTGATGCTGGCCCCTGTGATCCAGGAAGACTCCTTCGAAGCCAGAAATAAGGCCAGTTGGGCAATATCCTCTGGTTGCCCCAGTCGTTGCAACAAGGTGGCCTGTTCCGCGTCAGCTACGGCGCGGTCGGGATCGGGAAAAGCCGCCGCCGAATCCCACAGCAGCGGCGTGTCTACTGGTCCCGGGCACATGGCATTGACCCGAATATGCGGGCCGTATTCAACGGCCATTTGCCGCATCAGCGCCACCGCACCCGCTTTGGAGGCACAATAGGCAGGGTGATTGGGAAAACTCTTGAAAGCCGCGATCGAGGCGTTGATCACGATGTTGCCACCGCCGTTGGCCAGCATGACCGGGATGGCGTAATGACACAGGTAATAGATGGAACTGAGGTTGGTTTGGAGAGTTTGGTGCCAGGAATCAAAGGGCAGCTCCGTCACGGAACCCAATCCAAGTACACCGGCGTTGAGGGAAAGAATGTCAATGCGACCAAAGGTGTTGCTTGCCACTTCCACCAAGGCCTTGTTTCCTGCGGCCTGACTGATGTCGCCCGGCACAAACACCACCCGGGAATGAACCTTTCGCAACTCTGATAACAACGCCTCTCCTCTCTCCTCGTCTCTGCCCGAGAGCACGAGCGATGCCCCCTCTGTGGCAAACTTTTGGGCGATGGCCCTGCCCATGCCGCTGGTAGCGCCGGTGATGATGGCGACTTGTTGGTTGAGTGTTTGGGAAGATATCTGCATATCCGATCGGCTAAGCGTACCGGCACAAAGTATGATTCCTTGAGAATTTTTCCATCACTCACCCGTGCTTTCAATTTGCCTGAACAACGCTCCCGAAATCAATCAGTCAGCCATTTCCGGTACGGTAGTGGCTGTTAGGAGTGAGCAGGTTAGTCAACCCGGCGCTACCTGCCCGACCGGATACATGGTTACGCTGTTCACCGTGCCATTTTCGCTGCGATTGAACACAAAACGACGGGAGATCGCGATGGCCTGGTACTCGTCCCGGGCCGTAGGCTGGAGTTCTACCTTGGTATAGCCTGGAATATCGAGATACAGCCCCTCGGCTTCGGTTCGGATCTCGACCCCATCGCTGCCCTGGTCAAAGGGTACCCGCAGGTCGTAGTGGCCGGCGCAGTCGGCGAGGGCCTGCTGTCGATCCTTGGCCGTTGGCACCCGGCGCAGGTGCAGGTCAAAGGAGAACACCGGGATCCCCGCATCGTCGGGCTGTGGCGAAAGAATCACAGATGCCTGATCTGCGGTCGACAGGTCATGCAGGATGGTGTCATCCTCATTCAGCGCTTCGCCAGCGAAGTACATCTGAATCACCAATTCGTGGTAGCCACGCCGGGAGATGCGAAAGTGAATGTGGGGCGTGCGCCATTCATCCGATGTTTTTCAGAAGCCATAGGACAGTGGTTCGTTAGTGGGAGTGGTTGGTTAAAAGCGTAGTTCCGGAAATCGACCGTTCTTCTCCTGCACCTATTCCCCATCGGACCAGGAAATCCTAACAC
>CAZLKP010000292.1:0-6459 GCA_964560095.1 uncultured Bacteroidia bacterium | reverse complement strand
TCAGGAGAATTTCCCTGAAGGTTGAACCAGTAGAGGACGAAACCGGATATTCTGTCGATCCATTCATCTGGGAATTTGGATAAAAACCGTAGATCTGTCATATGTTCTTCCGTCGGAATTATTCCACTTTTCTGATGGCCCTCACCTTTTTGCTTGTGATGGGCCATAGCATGGTTCCGCACTGGCACATGGCTGTGCAGCAGCAAGCCACCATCGCCAGTAACCAGCATGTGACCCTTGACGGAATCCTGGATGCCCTGATTGGCTTCAATCTCGGAGAAGATCATCTGGAGCATTTTGTCCCTTCCGACTATCCGGAACTTCCGCTCTTCCCAGATGCCCTGCCGGCAGGGAACCACTCTCTCAATTTGGTTGAACCTGATGAAGAAGTTCGGATCTCTCATCTCGCTTGGCCAGATCCCTGTCCCGGCCAACATCTTAAGCTCTTCCTCACCTCCTGGTCATTTAGAGGCCCTCCATCTGCCTTCGTCTGAGGCAATTTCCTGCGGCCTTTCCTGTGTTCCCAACGGCAGGATTCTATCTGACTGATGATTTTTTCATGTTTATCGAATCACTGATCCGGTTTTCTGTCCGGAACAAATTTGTGGTTGGCCTGCTCATCATTGGGTTGATTGTCTGGGGCATTCCATGTGGAAAAAATGAAGCAGACGCCTTCGCTCAATGTCGGATATTTTGCTCAGACGCTCGACGGATTTACCGGGTTTCAGGGAGGGAGTGTTGGCATTGGTCTTCCGTTGTACCTCCCCGCGAACCAATCGAAGGTGCAGGTACAGGAGGCAAAAAGGAATCAGCAACTGTTGCAGCTGGATCTGGCCTCCCAACGGTATCGGGAAGCAGTCGAACAGGCGTGGCAGAACTATGAATTCCGCCGGGAAGCGCTGGACTTTTATCAGGGTGAGGTTCGTCAGGAAGCCGAAGTCATCCGGCAGGTGGCCGAGCAGCGCTACCAAAGTGGAGAAATGCCATTTATTGACGTACTCCGATTGCTGGCCCAAACGGCTTCCTGGAACGAGGAACATCTCGAAGCCCGTTACCGTCTCCGTCTTTCCATCATTTCACTTAGCTATCTCATCCCGACTACATTCACCTCCAGCAGCAATATCTCGAGGCCAGGGCAGAGCAGTCATATCTGGATGCCGCCATTGAGCGGCAAACACAACTTCGCGGGCAGGGAGCCACCACCGAGCGGGAATACACCCGTACATTGGCCGATAAAAACATTGGGGCCGTAAGACTAGCAGGGATGGCTGCAGAGTTGCGCCTCATCGGGATTGACCCCGACAGGCTCTCTCACGACAATCTGGCCTCCACCATTTCTATTTTTAGCCCCGAAACCGCATATGTTACCTCCGTCGGGGTTTCAATAGGAGAATTGGCCGGGCCTCAGCAGGAAATCTGCCAGATGGTCAAGCTGGAGCATTTGCATGTAGAAGCGGCGGTGTATGAGCAGGACCGTCACCGGGTCAGGATGGGGCAGAAGGTAGGCTACCGGGTAGCGGGCTCAGAGCAGGTATATTCGGGGAAGGTGTTGTTGATCGGTCAGCAGGTGAATGCTGAGGCCAGGTCGGTGCAGGTTCATATTGAGCCAGATCGTGGAAATGGTCTGATTCCGGGTGCGTACGTGACTGCTGAGCTGGAGGCAGAAGCGGATTCAATCTGGCTGATTCCTGAGGCAGTACTGGTTGAGGGGAGGGATGATCCCGAAGTCGAGCTGGCTGATACCGGTGCCAACACCGTGCGTGTGCCGCTTGAGGGCGGAAGACGCTCATCCGAAGGCTATATCCTGGCAGAGCTTCCTGCATCTCTCACCCCTGAATCCCGACTGCTGATTCAGCAGGAAGTAGAAGCTGTTCATGGGCATTGATGATATTCGCAGGGGACACCGGCGGTGCCCCCTGCGAATCACTTGCGTAGCTGAACGGATTTGCTCCTTCGGCAGGCTTGCCTCTTACGGCTTACGGCGGAACGAAGCCGCTTGTCCCAACCCAAAAAGACAGCTAGATTTGACCGGAATTCAACATGCTGGTTATGGTAGATCACGATCACAGAGAAGATGTCATTCACGGACAAATCCCTTTTCAGGATTACCTGGGAGAATTTGTCTATGGAGGGATCGATGGCGCGGTGACCACCTTCGCGGTGGTGGCCGGTGCCTCTGGGGCCGATTTGTCGCTGAGTGTCATTCTGATCCTGGGCTTTGCGAATCTGCTTGCCGATGGGTTTTCCATGAGTGTGGGCGCCTATTTGTCCACCAAATCGGAGCAAGATAATTACGAAAAGCACCGCCGGATTGAATATTTGGAAGTAGAAGAAATCCCGGAGGTTGAACGGGAAGAGGTGCGGGACATTTACCGGAAAAAGGGATTTGAAGGGCAATTGCTGGAGCGGATTGTGGATGTGATCACGGCCGACAAGGATCGCTGGGTGGATACCATGATGAAAGATGAGTTGGAAATGATCAAAGAGGGGAAGTCGCCCCTCAAAGTGGGAGCTGTGACTTACCTGTCATTTATCGTGGTAGGGCTCATTCCACTGGTGGTCTATCTATTCACAAATGAAGAAGATTTTGCCTCAGACAACCAGCTGTTCTGGATCTCTTCGGCGATGACTTCGGTAGCCTTTGTCGTAGTAGGATGGCTCAAGGCTTATGTGACCCAGACCCATCGGCTGCGAAATATTCTCGAAACCTTGTTTTTGGGGGCTTCAGCAGCTGCAGTCGCCTATTTTGTAGGCGATTGGCTGGAGAAGCTGATCAGCTAGTCTGTGTCGTCACCAATTGCTCCGGAATGATGAGGTCAAATCTGGCCCCTTCTCCGGGTTGTCCGGACACCTGAAGATCCATGCCCATTCGTTGAGCCAGTCGTCTGGCTGCGACGAGTCCGATCCCGCTGCCGGTTGCAAGCCCGGTATCTTCGGCATGAACTTGGTCAAATACCCGAAAAATCTGCTGAATTTGATTTGTCGAAACCCCGACTCCTTTGTCACTCACAAACACGCTGAGGCATGAAGGATGCTGGCTCGTCCCGATGCGGATCCTGATCGGTTGGCTGTCGGGGGTGTGCTTGATCGCATTGCTGACCAATTTCATCAGAATCGCCTGTATCCACTCCGGATTACCTAGAATCGTTGGAAGGTCACCTACGGCGATCTCAGCCTTGCGTTGCTGAAGCATCATGTGATGGTTTTGAAGCACAATCCTGACAGCTTTATCGAGGGGAATGGACCGGAAATTGGGTGAAACAGCCTCCAGTTTGAGGAGCCTGGCCATAGCTTCAACTCTCGAAAGCAATACCGACGAGGAGGCGAAAATCGTGTTCAGGTCCTGCAGCAGTTCCTCAGACCGAAACTTCGGAGCATATTCCTGAATCTTTTGCGTAAACATCCTGATTTGCCTCACAGGGCCGCGCAGGTCATGGGAAACGGCTCGCCCATAATGATCCATGAGGTCATAATCGATCGGTTCATGGTCATCTGCGCGTTTTTTCCCTGACTTCCTGCCTCTGATGATCCGAATCTCCTCCCAGAGCAGCACCTCAAACCAGCACACTTGCCCGGAAAAGTCCGGGAACTGCATGGTGATGGGCCAGGAACCCGGGGCAGTTTCATGCTTGACCATCCAATCTGAAAAGTGTGCCACCTGTCCCAAACCTACCCAGCGACCGAGGCTGCCCGGAATAAAGCTGTGGTCCGGAAGGAGCATGGCCCGCATGGCCGGGTTGATATCCAATACGCGATTTTGATCCGAAACGGCAAATGCAGGAAATGCAGATTCACTCCATAGTGCGGATGGAATATTCAAGGTCGTAGTAGCCAGGTGTTCTGATGGCATAGGCAATCAGGAATCTTTTTTATGGATCGAAAATATGCAGATAGTTCGAAGAGATTCATGTGCAGATTTTGCCTGAACTATTACACACCATTAGAAGACGGCTGATTGAATAGATCTTCATCTTTCAGGTCGTAGGGAACGAAAATAAACTGGGCCATGTCGGGCGCGAGCACAAAAATACAGGCCCTTTCTTCTGGGTCTTGATAGGTTTTCTGGAAAGCATTCACCCTGTCTTTCCGGATGATGTCTTTCTGGATAAATTCTTCGACGATCGACGCGTGAAACGTCCAGTTGAGCATAGAACTGTCGGGGTCAAAGATGGGGCGTCCGATTTGGTGTTGTTCGTGAGAAGCTACAAAAATCGGAAAGGAAGAAATTCCTTCCGAAATCACCTGGAGAGAGATCTCTTTGAGTTGGTGTCCGATCTGATCCACATCATTGCGGATCGATTCGAGAATGAGTGATTGTTCTTGATCTGGCGTCATAGGTCTGAGGCGGTTGAGAGCCACAAAGATAGGCAAACCAGCGTTTCGGGCCAGAAAAAACAAACGTGAGTCATTCCAGAGTATGGGATGACTCACGTTTGCTGAGTGGTGAAAGCATCAGGAGGCTTTTGCGTAGGTTGCCTGATACTCAGAAGGACTTTGGCCCGTCCATTTTTTGAAGGTTCGTGAAAAGACACTGATCTCAGAAAATCCAAGTAAGTGAGCGATTTCTCCCTTACTGACTTTTCGTTCCTGGAGATAGGCGATCGCGAAGTCTTTGCGTATTTTGTTAAGGAGCTTTTGGTAACTGGTACCTTCGGCTTTGAGTTTCATTTGCAGACTTCTAATACTCATGGAGAAGTGGTCAGCTACATACTCAATACCAGGGGTATCGCTGCGGAGTTGCTCCACGAGGATGCGGTTGACCCGGCCTGCAAAGGACTCCGTGTCATGGTGTTTGTTAAGAAATTCGAGAGCGTGGCGGTCAAAGAGCTGAAGGAGACGGGGGTTGTTTGTTCGTAAACGCGTCTTCATTGAAAAATTTCCATTGCGGATGAACGTCTGCCGGGAGATCCGGCAGCCTACCCAATTACACACAAATAGCTTCCGGCGAAGTGCCGATAAGCGGTGAAGGGCGATTCTCCACTTGAGGTAGGTGTGCACAAGGACAACCACACAATCCTACCAGATACAAAAGCTTCAAGGTGTAATATCCCAAACTCAGACTGAGATGACGGGCGCGCCATTTCCAGTCTCCCTACAAGGGTCAAATACTGTTCCAATCGCTGGAACTCTTGCCCCGCGAAGCAAAAACTTTTTTCACATTCTTACATTGATCGATGGCGAGAGTACTTCTGTGCCATCTGCGAAATTACGCCAATGGCCTGATTATGAGGGGAAAACAATCAGGATCTTCAAAAGATACTCTTTGTGGATATACTGAGATTCGTAGTGAAATTATTCCTCCATCTCACGTAAAAACATGTCCCGCATCCGACCAGTAATAGGGACAGCAATTCCTTTTTCCAGGTCTTTGACCACAAACGTGACCTCGCCAACCAGAATAATCTGGTGGTCTGATTTTCTCAATACCTCATGCGTCAGCGTGATGCTTTTGGCCCCGATTCGGGAAATTCGGGTCGAAATCGCCAGCACATCTCCCAGTCTTGCCCCATCTTTGTAGTTCATGTTCACATTTACCAACACAAAGGCCAACCCGAGATCGATAAACATCCCTGATTCAAAAAAGCCCTCAAAATGGTTCCAGCGGGCTTCCTCCAGAAATTCCATGAATTTCGCATTGCTCACCTGCCCATACAGGTCGAGTGTCCAGCCCCGTACCACAAGTTCCGTTACACTGATACGCTCTGATGCTTCCATAGTCTATTTTCCTATTGTCGAAGGTAAAGCTTTTTTTAGTTTCAATCGGGTGTTGTCCTTGCCCCCTTCTCTCATATTTTTTCTGTATGACACGATTTGTTCTGACTTCCCTGTTGATTCTGGTTATCAGCTCTGCCTGGTCTCAGGAGGCTTTCACGCCTTATGAGCGCAGCGGAAACACAGCCTCCGCCACGTATGCACAAGCCATCGCCTGGTATGACTCTCTGGTTCAGCATTACACCGAGATCTCCATTCAGCCATTTGATCGCTCGGATGCCGGGCCACCCATCCATCTCGTGACAATAGCCAAAGACGGTGTTTTTGACCGGGAGGCAGATGACAAGGTGTTTGTTCTGATCAACAATGGCATTCATCCGGGGGAGCCATGCGGTGTAGATGCCTGCATGATGCTGGTCCGGGATCTGATGGAAGAGGAAGCGTTGTATGCGCTTCTGAATCACGTGGTGATTGGGATCATTCCTGTTTACAATATCGGTGGGGCGCTCAACCGACGCTGTTGCACGCGAGCCAACCAATTGGGACCTGAGGAGCAAGGGTTTCGGGGTAATGCTCGCAATTTTGACCTCAACCGCGATTTCATGAAGATGGATTCGCACAACACCCGGGCTTTTGCCCGGCTGTTTCAGGGGTTTCGGCCCCATGTGTTTCTGGACACCCACACTACCAATGGCGCTGATTATCAGGCGCCTATCACCTACATTTCTACCCTGGCCGACAAATTGT